>NZ_JBDGDD010000006.1:0-118343 GCF_040909065.1 Ruminococcus sp. RTP21359st1_H3_RTP21359_211015 | reverse complement strand
CGCCGCAGAGCTTTCCGTCACAATGGAGCTGTCCTCCGTCTGAGGGCTGTCCGCATACACCGCCCACGGTATTATCATCATAAGCGACATCACAGCCGCCCCAAGCCCCGACAAAAGCTTTCTCGTCCTCATATAAAAAGACCTCCTCCGATACGCCATTTATCAACAGCAAAGCTTTATCACAGAGCTGCTTAAAGTTTTCCTCATTCAATTATACACATTTTCCAATAAAATTACAAGCAGAATTTTGTACAAATCATACATTAGTTTACACAACAATATACACAACACCTCACGAATTACAAATAAATCGCTGTAAATTTTGATTTATCAGTTTATTAATTGTGTATTGTCACAAAAATATATAGCAAAATTCATCAAAAATAGCATTGAAAATCTTGTTCATATGTGATATAATAACGAATAGCAACATACTGTTCACACTTTACTTGTAAGGAGGTCTTTATTTTGGAAGAACGTATGCAAATTATACAGGCAGCAGGCAACAGCAAGATACAGATAGGCGTTATACCGGGTCACTATGCAACTAACCACTCGCATATCAATTATTATGTAGATATAACATCTCTTAAAACTGGTTATAAAATGGCAAAGGAAGCCGCAAAGGCATTGGCAGCCACCTATGTTTCAACACATATCGACACTATCATATGCCTTGAAGGCACAGAGATCATCGGTGCCTTTCTCGCTGAAAGCCTTGGCGAAAGCGGCATAAACAGCGGTGCAGACGTAAATGTAGTAACGCCTGAGCTAAACGCTGTAAATCAGATGATATTCAGAGATAACACTCAGAAGAAGATATGGGGCAAACAGGTGCTTCTGCTTATCGCTTCCGTTTCAACTGGAAAGAGCATAAACAGAGCAATGGACTGTCTGAAATACTATAACGGCAACCTTGTAGGAATAGCTTCCATATTCTCCGCTATCAAAGAGAACAACGGCACTGCTATCCACGCCCTTTTCACAGAAAAGGATCTGCCTGATTACATGACATATACATCATCAGAATGCCCAATGTGCAAATCAGGACAGAAGGTCGACGCTTTGGTAAACAGCTTCGGCTATTCAAAGATATAGTTTGTAACTTCATTCTCCATAAAAATAACGTTAAAGGGACGGAAAATCAAATTTCCGTCCCTTTTTCTTTTGCCAAAATGTCAAATCAACGGGCGAACACTGTTCGCCCCTACATACAAACAGCGTATTTACGTCGTTTGTAGGAAATTGAGGCGTCACGCTTGTTTGAGCCTTTTTTTCTTTTGCAAATAATGTGTAGGGGCGACCTGAGGTCGCCCGCTTTGTTTCACCGCTATGACGTCTACTTTAACCAAACAAATGTGAAAACTTCTTTTTAAGCCCAGCCTTGTCAAAACCAAGACCAAGCACTATATAAAGTATCGAGCTTGCAAGCACCTGTATGCAGTAAGCAGGAGTCTGACCGAAAGCCGAGATTATTGCGCTCTTTGAGAAACCGCCTGCCATAAAAATTCCCTCATAAAGACTGTAGCATACCACGCATATAACAAGTGCAGGGATAATGCCGAGAAGATTTCTCACGCAGATTATCTTCTCTGTCTTTCTTGAAAAGCAAAGAGCAGTTATCGCCTTTATAACGATAGTTCCAGGAAGCCATACCACAAATCCCGAAAGTCCGTCTGCAAGACCTGCTCCGATAGCGCCTGCCGCCATTGCATAAGGTGTAGGAAGCATTGAAGACGCAAGATAAATAAGTCCGTCACCTGCGTGTGTGTAGCCTGCACCCGTAGGAATGTGCAGCCATGCCGTAAGAACATATATCATAGCCGCAAAAAGACCTGTCACACAAATAAGCTGAATATGCTTTGTTGAATTTTTTACCTGAACTGTTGTACTCATTATTATCACTCCAATTTAATTTCTATCCTTATTTTATACCTCCAGACTATGATTTGCAAATGCCTCAGTTTCGCACTTTTTCCACCGCAGATTGTATCTTTTGCACAATTCAAAAGTCCTATCCGAACATCACATTTGTGCATCAAAGCAATACCATATACCACAATATTTTTACAAGAACATGACAAAATCAATTATGCACAAAACCAAGCTGTCATATAGGCTCTCTTTTGTGCTATAGGTAGAAGATAAAAAGGCGAAAAAAAGAGCGGTCATAGGCAAGACCACTCCATTCTGCAAACAGACAGCTTAAAATCGCACAAAAAACGCATAAAAAATGGGCGAGCAAAGCCCGCCCCTACAAAATATCAAATAACGTAATCATCTATCCTTGCATTTTCCTGATTTACAAGGTCCTGCAAGGTAATGCCGTCAACAACATCATTTATAGCACCGTAAAGCTTTTTCCATACCGTCAGCGTTGCACAGCTATCCTGACGTGGACAGGTATTTTCTTCCCCCTCCAGACAAGCCACAGGAGCAAGACTGCCCTCTGTGAGCCGAAGTATCATTCCCACAGTGTATTCCGCAGGCGTTTTTGCCAGCTTGTATCCGCCCCCTGCACCACGAACGCTCTTTACAAAGCCCGCTCTTGCAAGAATGGATATTATCTGTTCAAGATACTTGTCGCTGATGTCTTGTCTTTCAGCGATCACTTTGATAGGCACATATCCGCTCTGCTCATGTAAAGCAAGGTCAAGCATAAGCCTCAGTGCATATCTTCCCTTTGTGGATATTTTCATCAGCGTCAGATCCTTTCATAAATCCTATAGAAAATCTATGATTAATTATATATCATATTTGTAAAAATGTCAAGCAAAAACCACCGCAAAGGGCGTATTTACAAAAAACTTCTTTTTACCCTCTTTATTTTTCTCAAAAAGTAGTGTATAATACAATTAAGTATACAAGTTCACAGCAAAGAAAATAAAGGGAGGTCAAAAGCTATGAAAAACAAGCTTAAAGTAAATATTTATAACCGTACATACAATCTGCTTTCCGAAGAGTCGCAGGAGTATACCAATAAACTTGCGTTGGTGATAAATTCAAAGATAAAAGGCATGATGAAAGCTATCCCGAGCCTTTCCGTTCAGGACGCCGCAGTGCTGACAGCACTTGATTGTCTTGACGAGCTTAGCAAGGCAAATCAGAATATCGAAAATATCCGCACCCAGATAAAGGACTATGTTGACGACGCAGGCAGAGCAAGAAGTCAGGCTGACGAAGCTCAGAAAGAAATAAGAGAGCTTCAGGCAAAAGTCCATGACCTTGAAGAACAGCTCGAAGCACGCACAGTTGTAAAAAGAGAGCCTGAGGACGAAGTTATAAACGCAAACGAGCTTCTTTCGCAGGAGATAAAGAACGCTATTGAAAGACCTGTCCACCCTAATCAGCCTAACAACGGCAATTTTGTCGGCACAGTAAATTACAGACCCGAGGGAGGAAGCCATTAATGGCTCACAAAGCTGAGATACTTGCCCCCTGCGGTTCTTTTGAAACTCTCGAAGCCGCCCTCAGAAGCGGCTGTGACGCAGTTTATCTCGGTGGAGAGAAATTCTCCGCCAGACAAAATGCCGCCAATTTCACAGATGAACAGTTAAAAGAAGCCGTAAGGCTCTGTCACCTGCGAGGTGTAAAGGTCTATCAGGCGATAAACACTGTTGTCTTTGACGAACAGCTTGAAGAGTGCAAAAAAGCCGTCAAATTTGCCGCAGAAATTGGCGTTGACGGACTTATCACCCAAGACCTGACCCTTGTGAAAATATGCCGTGAATGTTGCCCCAGCCTTGAATATCACGCCTCCACCCAAATGACCATCCACAGCGAAAGCGGTGTGAAAACGGCTAAAAAACTTGGTTTTTCAAGAGCTGTCCTGTCAAGAGAGCTTCCCGAGCATACCATAAAAGACCTCACCGCCCTTGGCATCGAAACAGAGGTCTTTGTCCACGGCGCACTTTGTATGTCCGTGTCAGGTCAGTGCTATATGAGCGCGTTGATAGGTTCGAGAAGTGCCAACAGGGGACTTTGTGCACAAGCGTGCAGACTTCCCGCGCAAGGGGATAAGATAACAAAGGGGCAGGAGCGTTACGCCCTCTCTCTGAAAGATATGTCCTATGTTGATAAGCTCCAAAGGCTCGAAAAGGACGGAGTTTCCTCTCTTAAAATAGAGGGCAGAATGAAGCGCCCCGAATATGTTGCGGCGGCAGTGAACTGCTGTAAAAATTCTCTCGAAAACAAGCCTTATGACCTGAAAGCCCTTGAAGCGGTCTTTTCCCGCGGGGGATTTACAGACGGCTATTACAATGGCAGATTAGGCAGAGAAATGTTCGGCACAAGGCAGAAAGAGGACGTTTCCGCCACCGCCAAAATTCTTCCCGAGCTCCATGAGCTTTACCGCAGATGTGAAAAGCGCACAAAAGCCTTTTTCACCATAAAGCTTCAGGAAAGTTCTCAGGCGGAGCTTTCTCTCCGTGACAGCGAGGGAAACACCGTGACCGTTTACGGCGATATACCACAAAAAGCCTTGAAAAAGGCCTGCGACAGCGACTATGTAAAAAAACAGCTCTCCAAGCTTGGGGACACCATATACGAGTTCGGAGGACTTGAAGCCGCCATAGGCAAAGACCTTGCCTATCCAGCTTCCGCACTTAATGACCTAAGGCGGCAGGCGGTAGAAAAGCTTGACCAGAAGCGTATAGACTTTTTCACCCATACCGCCGATTTTACCGACAAATCACTTGCCGATCTTCCTACCCTGCCAAAAGCCTATGAACACAAAAAGATCCGCATAATGCTCTCAAAGCTCTCTCAGCTTGAGGGTGTTGACCTTGACAAAGCAGAGCTTGTGGGCGTGCCAATAGAGATAGCGTCAGAAGCGGCAAAGATCGTGTCAGACAAAAGCAAGCTTATGATAATAATGCCACGCTTCACATTCGACGAGAAAGCCCTATGTGAAAAGCTTTCATCCGCAAAAGAAGCAGGCATAACAAAAATGCTTGCCATGAATATCGGCCACTGCCTTATTGCGAATGACCTTGGCTTTGAGCTTCACGCAGGCTATTCATTCAATCTCTGCAACTCAGCCGCATTGGACGAGGTAAAAAAACTTGGTGCAAAAGACTGCACAGTGTCCTTTGAGCTTAAAGCGTCGCAGATAGAAAAGTTAAAGAAGCCCATTGAGATAGGCTTTGTGGCATACGGCAGACTTCCCCTTATGCTCACAGCAAACTGTCCTATAAGAAACGATATAGGCTGTAAAAACTGCAAGGGCAAGCTTTTTGACCGCACAGGCAGAGAGTTTCCGGTGAGATGTCCAAAGGGCAGAGATTGTGCAGAGATACTAAATTCCGATATTTTGTACCTTGCAGACAAGCTCGACGATTTTGACAATGCCGACTATATGGAGCTTCACTTCTATGAGGAGAACGCCCACAGGATAAACGAAATAATAAAAGCCTACAGTGGCGAAAGGGGTGCAAAGCCCGAAAACGCCACCAACGGCCTATACTACAGAGGAGTTTTATAAAATGAGATTACTTATAAAAAAGCTTAAGGAAAATGCAGTTATCCCTGCAAGACAAACAGAATTTAGCGCAGGCTATGACCTTTGTGCCTGCACAGACGCACCTGTTACCATAAAAGCAGGTCAGACCGAGAAAATACACACAGGCATATCAGCCGAGGTTCAGGGTGAGAAAAACTGCGTTCTTCTTATCTATGCAAGAAGCTCACTCGCATCAAAGTTCGGCATTGCCCCTGCAAACTGCGTTGGCGTTGTTGATTGGGACTACAGAGGTGAGATTATCTGCGCTCTCCACAACAGTTCAGACAAGGACTACACCATAAACAGTGGCGACAGGATCGCACAGCTTGTGATAACCCCTGTTTTCACTCCCGAAGTAGAGGAAGTAACAGAGCTTTCCGATACAGAGCGTGGCGCAGGCGGCTTTGGCTCAACAGGCAAATAAGAATGGTGAAAACTGCATATGAAAATTTACAACGTTAAAATAAAGACCATGGACAGCGACAGACGTGTTATTGAAAACGGCTGGGTTGAGATAACAGACGGCATTATTTCCGCTGTAGAAAGCGGCTCTCCCGAAGCTGTCACAGCCGAGGACATAAACGGCAACGGCAGAACAGTTTACCCTGGTTTTATCGACATTCACACACATCTTGGACTATCCACAAGCGGCGTAGGCATGGAGGGCGAGGATTTCAACGAGGAATCTGAACCATGCACAGCACATATCCGCATTGTTGACGGCATAAACCCCATCGACTATTCCTTTGAGCTTGCAAGAAAAGCAGGTGTAACATGCTGTCTTGTATCCCCAGGCTCAGCAAACCCTGTTGCAGGCAGTATTGCGGCAGTAAAAACCTATGGCAAGCGAGTAGATAAAATGCTTGTAGGCACAGTTGGAATGAAATTCTCAATGGGCGAAAACCCTAAACTCACCTATTCTGACAAAGAGGACGCCCCCTACACCCGAATGGCAGTGGCAGGCATAATAAGAGAAGCACTTATAAAGGCGCAGAAATACGGTGAAGCGGTCGAGCGTGCAATGGGAAGCGAGGAGGATATGCCTGAGTTTGACATGAAGTCTGAGGCTCTGCTCCCTGTTCTCAGAGGCGAAGTCAAGGCGCATTTTCACTGTCACAGGGCGGACGATATTTTCACCGCCATAAGGATAGCGAAAGAATTTGAGCTTGACTATGTGCTTATACACTGCACTGACGGTCATATCATAGCCGACGAGCTTGCAGAGGAAGAAGCAAGCTGTGTGATAGGTCCTGTAATATGCGACAGGTGCAAGCCTGAAATGGCAAATCTTACCCCGGCAAACGCAGGCATACTTTCTTCTCACGGCATAAAGGTAGCTATCTGCACCGACCATGCAGAAGTGCCGATAGAATATCTGCCCTTGTCAGCGGCTATTGCAGTAAAAAACGGTCTTGACTATGAAAAGGGCATTGAAGCTATCACCTGCACAGCGGCAGAGATAGCAGGCATATCCGACCGGGTAGGCTCTGTAAAGACAGGGCTTGACGCAGACCTCACCCTATTCAGCGGCGACCCCCTTGATGTAATGGTATCACCTGACATGGTGATATGCGGTGGAAAAATAATTTGATATGATACTAATGCGAAACGTTTTTCGTTTCGCATTTTTTATTTGCGTTATCTGCACATTGTCAATTTTTTAAACCATGTAGGGGCTGGCGACCTCGACAGCCCACACCTGTTTGCCTGTCCATTCTTGCGGTAACCATACAAAGTTCGGCACGTTGTTTCAAAATGCCATATGGCACATATACACAATATTGCGAAACATAACCACTAAAAATTATTGCACAAACCCCAATAACCCCACAAATGGCGGTAGGGGCGAACAGCGTTCGCCCGCCTTTATTCGCCTACATGGTTTGTACAAATTCAACCCCCGCAACTCCTCGAAACGGGACGTCGTGTTTCTGCAAAGCAGAAATTGCGCTGCTCCCCTACAGGTATTCGGGCAAGTTTCTGCCGCCGCAAAATCGCTCCGCTCTTTGCGGATATACGTTTTGCTTTGGGATAGAATAGCGGTGCAGATTGTGTTACTCCGATATTTCTTTTGTCTGATAGCTTATTTCTATATGCTTTTAATACTACAATCTGCACCTAGTCGGCTATCGCCGAATGAGGCTCTGCCTCATACTCCGCTAGGGGCTTTGCCCCTAGACCCCACAAGCCCTCCAGCGCCGAGCTTGAGCGTGCGCTTTATCTATCGCTTCGCTCGGTGCTTGGGGGCAGCTTTGCTCATTCCTAATTCCTCATTCCTAATTCCTCATTCCTAACTCCTCACTTGATCGTTTCTTTTACTTAAAATGCACAAAAATGCTTGAAAAATATCAAAAAATTTGCTATAATATTATTGATTATATCCGTATGCTTCAACAGCACCGAAAGGGAGTGACTTTTTTGCCGAAATTTGAAAGCGGTATGGAAAATATGGCGGATATGTTCGTCTTTGAAACAGGCGACCTTCTGGAAAAGTTGGACGAGATCCTTATGCGCACCGAGCAGGAAGACTCTATCTCCTCCGACGATATCAACGAGATATTCCGTACCATGCACACTATTAAAGGCTCTGCCGCCATGATGAGTATGCACAATATGTCTACCCTTGCCCACTCAGTTGAGGATCTCTTCTACATTATCCGTGAAGACCCTACTGTGAAATATGACAAGCCTGCTCTCTATGAGCTTCTTTTCTCAGCCTCCGATAACCTTAAATCAGAGCTTGATTCACTCTATGACGACGCACCGCTCACCGATTTTTCAGAGCTTGAAAATAAGATACACGCCTTTGCAGCCACCATGAAAGGTCAGCCTGCCACAGACAGTTCCGATACTTACTCAGCCGATACCGACACCTATGAGGGGCTTTTCCCTGATGATGAAAAAGAGGGAGTCCTCACCTATAAGATCACATATTCCGAAAGCTGTGCAATGCCTGATATGCGTGCATTGGTGCTTTTGCGTGCTTTAGGTAAAATGTGCGAGGTAATAAAAACTTTTCCTGAGGATCTTGACGCCGACAATGCAGGGGACGAGATATCCAAAAAGGGACTTTACATAAAGCTTATCACCGATGACCCGAATGGCGTTCTTGACCTTATGAAAAACGCCGTGAACGTTGACAAAGCCGAGCAGGTGAAAAAGCCTGAGCAACCTGCTAACGCAGCCAAAAAACCTCAGCCTGCCCAAAAGTCTGCTCCGGAAAAGTCAGCCCCAAAGCCTGCTCAGCCTGCAAATGCAGTCCCCAAAAAGCATGCCGAAAAGCATGAGCAGTCCATGATATCCGTCAAGCTCGATAAGCTCAACAGACTTCTTGACCTTGTGGCTGAGATCGTTATAACCGAAGGTTCTGTTATCTCCTCTCCCGACCTGAAAAAAGCCGAGATAAACCTTGACCGCTTCAATAAATCCTCCCGTGAGCTGAAAAAGCTTACCGATGAGCTTCAGGACGTTGTAATGTCCATACGAATGGTGCCTGTTTCCACAGCATTTCAGAAGATGAACCGTGTTGTCAGGGATATGAACCAAAAGCTCAAAAAGAACGTTACTCTTGTGTTTGAAGGGCAGGAAACGGAAGTGGATAAATCTATCGTAGATATCCTCAATGACCCCCTTATGCACATTGTAAGAAACGCAGTTGACCATGGCATAGAAGACCCCGAAGTCCGTGCAAAAGCAGGCAAGACCGAACCTGCCACAGTTACTCTAAGCGCAGGCTATGACTCCAACGAAGTGGTTATCTCCTGCCGTGACAACGGTGCAGGAATGGATACCGCAAAGCTTATGGCGAAAGCCAAGAAAAACGGTATGCTCACAAAGCCTGAGAATGAATATACCGACAAAGAGATATTCAATTTTGTCGTGGCCGCGGGCTTTTCCACCAATGATAAAATAACCGAATATTCAGGCAGAGGCGTGGGAATGGACGTTGTAAAGAAAAACCTAGAGAAAGTCGGCGGAAAGCTCTATGTTGACTCCAAGTTTGGCGAAGGCTCTGTCTTTACTATCAGGATACCACTTTCTCTGTCTATCCTTGACGTTTTAAGCGTTGACGTAGGGGGCGAGAATTTCTCTCTGCCTGTTTCCGCAGTTTCCGAAGCTTTCTCCTGCAAAGCCGAAAGCTTTATCACCGACCCCGAGGGCAACGAGTTTATAATGCTCCGTGAAAAATGTCTGCCTCTTATCAGAATGAGCGACCATTTTGATATACCAAATGCCGAAAAGGACGTAACAAAGGGCATAATGCTCTGTTGTAAAGACGGTGGCAAGGAAGCCGTCCTCATGGCAGACAGGATAACAGTTGACCAGCAGGTGGTAGTAAAACCGTTCTCACCTCTCCTTGACGCCTATCCCCTCAAGGAATCAGGCATGGCAGGCTGTTCGGTCCTCGGTGACGGCAGTATAACCATAATACTGGATATGAAAGAATTTCTCGGCAATTATGACTTCCGAAAGGGTGAATAAAGATGTCAGAACAGGATATAAACGAATTTTGTCAGAAGGGCGGAAAAATACTCTCCTTTGTTTCTGATGAAAAATATTACGCCTTTGAGGTAAAAGATGTCACCGATATAATAGGGCTTCTTCCCGTCACAAGGCTCCCGAAAACACCAAAGTTCATAAAAGGCGTTATAAATCTGCGAGGAAAAGCAGTTCCCGTGATAGATCTCCGCCTGCGTCTTGGACTGCCCGAAGGGGAGTATGACAACAGAAGCAGTACCATAGTGATAGAAGTCGGCTCAAATCAGGCTGGCATAATATGCGATAAGGTCTTGGACGTTGAGGATATCCTCCCCCAGCAGACCGCCGTGTCGCCCGTAAAAAACAGCCTTGTAAAATGCTTTATAAACGCAAACAACAAAAACATATCCCTGCTTGACCCTGATATTCTGGTCAGAACAAACAGGTAAAACATAATAACAAGGAGGAAGAGGAATGCTGTCACGTCTTGAGATCTCTCAGTCAGACTTTGACGAGCTTACTGCATTCATAAAAGAAAAATACGGCCTTGACCTTGCAAGGAAAAAGTCTATCGTTGAAAGCAGGCTGAGCAACTATGTATTGGACTGCGGCTTCAACAGCTTTTCAGAATATCTCAGCGCCGTCTACAGCGATGAAACAGGCAGAGAAACTGCCAACCTTATAAACCGCCTTACTACCAACCATACATATTTCATGCGTGAAACGGACCATTTCCAACACTTCATGGAGAAATTTCTCCCCTATGCCGAAAAAAATGTCCTCGATCATGATATGCGTATATGGAGTGCAGGCTGCTCATTCGGCAACGAGCCATATAATCTTGCCATGTGTATGGACGATTATTTCGGTTTTGACCGCCGTTTCTGGGACTTGAAAATACTTGCCACGGATATCTCCCTTAACGCACTGCGTTCTGCCAAAAACGGCATTTATACCAGTATGTCCATAAAGAATATCCCCGAAGATTGGCGTAAAAAGTATTTTCACCCATATTCAAACACAAAAGATCTCTGGCAGGTCAGCGATACAATAAGGCAGAATGTTGAGTTTCGCTACCACAATCTTATGGATGATTTCACTTTCAAAAAGAAATTCGACCTTATCGTCTGCCGTAACGTCATGATATATTTTGACGACGATACAAAAGCCGAGATATGCAGAAAATTCTATGACGCAATGGAGGAGGGCGGCTATTTCTATATCGGTCACGCAGAATCAGTGCCGAAGTATATGCCTTTTGTAAAAGTTGCCCCTGCAATATACCGCAAGCTGGGAGGGGATAAAAAATGACGCCTCTCTTTCTTGTGATAACCGAAAACAAAGCCTTTGCACAGCTTTGCAGAAAAGCCCTTACAAACGCAGGCTTCCAAAGCTCAAAGCTTGCCTCAGCCTGCCTTAGCAACGGCAGAAAAAGCGTCACTGCCCTTTCTCCCGACTATGTTCTTCTCGACGGTGATTGCCAAGACAATATGGACGACTACATCATAAGCCTTGCCCCACGATATTCTGTGCCTATAATCTATCTTACCATTCAGCATAACAATAAATATCCCATGATGCAGGCAGGTGCCATAGACGTCGTATATAAACCTGACGGCACTCCGTCTGATAACGAGCGTTTTCAGAAACGCTTTGCCGAAAGCATACAGCGCCTTGAAAAAGCAAGAGTTAATTCTGTTGTGCATATACCTGCCATAAATACCTCCAGAATAATAGCCATAGGCGGTTCAACAGGCTCAACGGAAGCCCTGAAAGCTATCCTTAAAGACCTCCGCCACGACCTGCCTCCTGTAGTGGCAGTCCTGCATATGCCTGCAGGCTATACAAGGATATATGCCGAACAGCTATGCACTGAAACCGGTCACAACGTTGTGGAAGCCAAAAGCGGTCTGTATCTCAGCCAAGGCATGGTGGTAATAGCGCAGGGCGGTCAGCACCTTAGATTGTTCAGGGATAAAAAAGGCTATTTTGTCACCTCTGAAGCAGGCGTAAAGGTTTCAGGTCACTGTCCGTCAGTTGACGTGCTTTTTGACTCTGTGGCATACAGCGCAAAGCGTAACGCTATAGGCGTTATCCTCACCGGCATGGGCTGTGACGGTGCAAATGGTATGCTCAACATGAAGAAAATGGGAGCATATAATATCGGACAGGACGCAGAAAGCTCCATAGTCTATGGTATGCCCAAAGCCGCATATGAAAACGGCTCAGTGTCAAAGCAGTGTCCCCTTGACAAGATAGCACAGGAGATACATTATCGCATCGACAACGGCTTATGATAAAATATAACAAGGAGGGATAGCTGTGGAAAACAGCAGATATCTCATTTTCACCTCAGCAGGGCGAAGCTTTTCACTGCCCTTTGAGGATATAAAAATAATCATAGCGGCGCAGACCCCAACTCCCGTGCCTGATTTTCCCGATTATGTGCCGGGAACAGTGGTGAACGAGGGCGAGGTAGTGCCTGTCATAGACCTGCGCAGACGTTTCCACTATGAGCCAAAAGAGATCTCCGACAGAGATTGCATAATAATCACAATGGGCGAAGAAGTTTCCGTAGGGCTTTTGTGCGACAACGTAGCAGGCTTCACGGATATTCCCGAGGATAAGCTGTGTAAAGCCCCAAACGTCAACGAAGAAGCCTGCGCAGATTTTCTAAAAGGAGAATTTCTTCTGGAGGGCAAGCCATGCTATGTCCTTGACAGCGAAAAAGTAATAAAGCTCAGCGACCGTGAAAAGGTAGCAAATACAGAGCGAAAGGATAAATAAAAATGAGAGAGATAAACGTTTCAGAAGTAGAAGAACTTGTAAGAGATCTGTGCATAAAAGCCAATCTGTATCTTCCTGAGGATATGGAAAGCTGTATAGAGTGCAATGCCAAGAAAGAGCAGTCCCCAGTGGGAAAGAACGTCTTTGCTGATATCCTTGACAATATGAGAGTAGCAAGAGAAGAAACTATCCCTATATGTCAGGATACAGGCATGGCAGTTATCTTCATGACTATAGGACAGGACGTGCATTTTGTAGGCGGTTCGCTGAATGAAGCCATAAACAAAGGCGTAGCAAGAGGCTATACAGAGGGCAGACTGCGCTGTTCCATAGTATCCGACCCATTGGAAAGAGTAAACACAGGGGATAATACACCGCCTGTTGTGCATCTTAAAATAGCAGAGGGCGAAAAGGTAGAAATAATGGTGGCACCAAAGGGCTTTGGCAGCGAAAATATGTCACAGCTTAAAATGATGACCCCGTCAGTTACCGAGGACGAGATAGTGGATTGGGTAGTGTCAGTGTGTGCAAAAGCAGGTTCTAACCCATGTCCGCCAATAGTCATAGGCGTAGGCATAGGCGGCGACTTTGAGAAGTGCGCATACCTTGCAAAGAAAGCACTGTGCAGAAGCGTATCAAAGAGAAATCCAAAGGAACGTTATGCAAAGCTTGAAGCGAAAATGCTTGAGAAGATAAACCTCCTTGGCATAGGACCACAAGGCTTCGGCGGCACACAGACCTGCCTTGCAGTAAATATAGAAGAAGCACCGACCCATATCGCAGGCCTGCCGGTGTCAGTGAACGTAGGCTGTCATGTGACAAGACACGCAAGCGGAGAAATATAAGGGCATAATGTGGAGGCGAACAGTGTTCACCCGCCTTTGTTCGTTTGAATGACTTCACGAAAAAGCAAAACTCACTACTTCGATAACGGGACGCCGAGGGCGTCGTCCCCTACAACTTCATCGTGCCGCAAAATCGCTCCGCTCGGTGTTGGATATCCCACTCTGGTCAGCTTTGCCAATTCCTCACTCCTCATTCCTCACTCCTCATTCCTCATTTCTACCTCTTTTCTCCACAACACCAATACCCCGATAACATTCGGCACTGCCATAAGTCCATTGAAAATATCCGACACTCCCCACACAAGCTCCATGCTCCACATCGTTCCAATGCACCCACAAGCTATAGCCATGATCCTATAGATCATATCACTTCGAGGAAAAAGGTATCTCCAAGCCCTCTCTCCAATGAAAAACCACCCTGCCACTGTCGCTAATGCAAAAAGTATCAGCGAACCTGACATGAAATACTTCCCCGCTCCACCAAGAGCAGCATTGTAAGCCCGCACTGCCATATCCTCCCCCGTGAGGTCAGTTCCGCTTATTATTATCACCACAGCCGTCAAAGTGCATATGACAAAGGTATCTATAAAAACCTCAGCCATTGCCCATGTTCCCTGCAATTCAGGCGACTTTATCCTGCACGAGCTGTGTACTGCCACCGTCGAGCCTAAGCCTGCTTCGTTTGAAAACGCTCCACGCTTTAACCCCTCCACCATGGAAAATATTATCGTCCCTGCCACCGAGCCTGTTATGCAGGCTGTGGGGCAAAAGGCGTTTTTTACTATCATTGCTATCGCTCCTGCGGCTTTTAATGGGTGAAATATTATCACTCCCAAACTGCCGCCTATGAAAAGCACCGCCATTATCGGCACAAGCTTTTCGCAAAGACAAGCTGCTGAGTTTTTTCCCACAGCTACTAAAAATACGAAAATAAGCACCACAAGTGCAAATATATATGAGGGTATCCCAAACCCCTCTCGGGCAGCCGCAGCCGCCGAACCCGTCTGCACCATGTTACCCATTCCAAGGGACGCACCCACCGTAAAAACTGCAAACAAAACAGCCGTGAGCTTCGTTCTGCCTATCTTTTCGAGATAAGACGCCGCACCGCAAAGCTTTCCGTCAGAGCATCTCACTCCCAGATAGTTTTCGCAGTAAGCAAGCCCCATTCCGAAAAATGCAGACACCCACATCCAGAATACCGAGCCTGCGCCCCCTATCCTGATACATTCCCCCACGCCCACCACCGAGCCTGTTCCTACAGTTGCCGCAAGCGCCGTGGAAAATGTCTGAAACTGCGAGAGAGAATCGCTTTCGGAGCTTTCTTTTTTAAACAGCGTAAAAACCGTTTTCTTCATTATTTTTAAAATGTGTATCTGTGGAAATCCAAGCTTTATGCTCAGATATATTCCGCCTCCAAGCAAAAGTATCAAAAGCGGAACGCCCCACAAAAACGAATTTATCTTGTTTATTATAGCCGTAAGTTCCATAGCTTTCCCCCGAAAACACTTTTTTCGTGCAAATAATTGCCTTATAAATGATATGATATAAAAGGGAGATTAATTCTTGAAAACTGAGATAACCATACATACAAATACGCAAAAAAACAAACAGCGAGGTGAACGTCCTCAAATGCACAGATATAAGCCCTCAAAAATACCGCTTTTTATCTTCTGGGCTATCCTTGCGGTAATATTGTTTCTTATCCGCTATGCGGTCAATCTCATAGAAAAACTTATCCCATTTTCCGTGAATTATATCCTTATGCCAATGTGGATAATCGCCGCACTTTTTTGCCTGCTGGTGCTTCCCTTTTATTTCATCAGATCTTATTTCACCGTCAGCTCAAAAGAAGTCACCGCCTTTACAGGGCTTTTCTTTACCATGCGGCATTTTATGCCCACCTCGGCAATAAAATCCGTCACAACTATCATAACCCCACTGGGCAGTATAACAGGACTGAATTTTGTTGTCCTAAACGCCTTGGGCGCAAGACTTCTTATACCTTTTATGAGCCGCCGTGACGCCATGGAAATATCCGCCATAGTAAACAGCTCCATACGAAACAGAGAACGCAAAGAAGACTAGATACCATAGACAGGAAAGGTTTAAATGAGCCGCAGAGAAACTATCAAAGAAAAAAGAAGCTGGCTGAAGAATTTCTTCGCCCACCGCCAGCACCCTATAATGATATTATCTTATACAACTAAATATATGTGGCTTCTTGCTATCCCTCTTGCCAAGTATCTCATAGCCGCAAAATTCAACTTTCAAAGCTGGTTTCAGGCACATTGGGTTGATATCCTCACTATCACATTTATCTTCGGCTACGCTTTCCTGCGCTGGATATTTGTCTACTATGAGCTTGAAGAAGATTGCATCATAGCCCACACAGGCTATTTCGGCATAACACGAACAAAGGTCTATTTTGCCGAGATAAGCTCATTGTCACTGTCGCAAGGATATATTTCCAGACTTATACATTCCTGTGCCGTATACATAGACACCGATGCAAAATCACTGCAAAATGCAGATATAATGCTCACCCTTACAAAAAAACGAGCCTTTGAGCTTTATCATTTTGCCACTGCCAAATGCAAAAACAAACCTAAATATGTCTACAACTCAAAGAAAAGCCTGCTCGTTATATTCTCTCTTATCTTTTCATCAACTCTGTCAGGCATGATAATCGTTCTGTCGGTACTTTACGAAGCATATAGGATAGTAGGCCGAGAGGCGGAGGAACAAATACTCCGCAGAGTGAATACGGAGATAGCAAAAGTTCCAGTGCTTGCAGAAGTGCCTGAATATATCCTTATCGCAGGCGGTGTGCTGGCAGGAGGCTGGCTCATATCATTTCTGTCGAATCTAATGCGCCACTGGAATTTTTCCTGCACACGCTGTTCCGACCTTTTCATAATCAGAAGCGGGATAGGCACAAGACGCAGACACGTCCTCTATAGAGATAGAGTAAACTATATCGACCTAAGACAATCATTGCTTATGAAGATATGCAAAATAACCTCTGTGTCTGCCCACTGTACAGGATACGGAAAAAGACGGCTTGAAATATCAGCACTTATACCGATAACGACAAACGGACAGGTAGACCGCTCCCTGAAGATGCTCATGCCGAAAATACCGCCTGTGAAAAGCGACATCTCCACAGGAAAAGCCGACCTTGGCAGATTTATAACGATACCGCTCATATGCACGTTTATACCCATCGTATCAGGAAGAGGAGCGCTTTACTTTTTTCCTAACTGGAAAAGAGAAATAACCATACTTGTTATACTAACTACCATACCATTGCTGTGGCTCGTGATAGTCAAGGCGGCGGCAGCGTTCACAACGTCAATAGGCTTTGAAAACGGGTATTGTACATTGTCATATTGTAAATGGTATAGCTTTCATAAATCAATAGCCGCACTTGACAGAGTGTCAATGGTAACTGTCATGCAAAATCCGTTTCAGAAGATAAGCCATACTTGTGCCGTGAGAGTTTATACCAATTCGGAGAGTACAGACTATCATACTATAAAGGGACTTAATTATGATAAGGTTATAAAATTGTTGAACAGGAATGGGTATGCGGTGTGAAAAATGAGGAATGAGGAGTGAGGAATGAGGAATTAGCATAGCAGACCAAAGTTACCCCCTCAGCACCGAGCGAAGCGAGCAAAAGGACCAGGGACACGTCCCTGGTCAGGGTCAAGGGGTGAAACCCCTTGTGGGTACAAGGCAAAGCCCTGTCGGAGTATGAGGCAGAGCCTCATTCGGCGCAAGCCGACCAAGCGGTGCAGAGTAAAGCAAAAAAGCATATAGAAGTAGTGCTTTATTATAAATGTATATCGAAGAAACAAAATCTGCACCGCTTTTCTATCCTCCTGCACAAAGTAAAATCCGCAAAGAGCGAAGCGATTTTGCGGCGGTAAAACTTGCGACCATAATGTACCAAAAAGTGCGGATATGCAGGGTTTGACAGACGACCGACACGGGCGACCAGAGGTCGCCCCTACACAGTTTGATAAACAAATATCATCAGGGACGACCACCTCGTCCCCGATTTTTTTATTCAAAAAAATATTTTTCACTGCAACATTTCAGTGAAAAATATACACTTATATTATGACGGACGACAGGGGGGATCAGATTGGACAAAAAGGGAAGAAAAAAGCTCGCAGAACTTGCGGTGAACGGCGATACGGACGCCTTTTCTAAGCTCTATGGAGAGATATATAAGGAGCTTTATTATTACGCCCTCGCTAACCTGCAAAATGCCGAGGACGCCGCCGATGCAGTGCAGGACGCTGTGCTGGACGGCTATATGAGCATCTCCTCGCTGCGGAAAAGCGAAGCTTTCGATAGCTGGATGTTCAAAATTCTGGTCGCCAAGATCAAACAAAAACAAAAGGAATACGCCCAAAGACGCTCTAACCTCGATTATATTAATGAAAGCGACGCAATAATCAAGGACGAAAACGGATTCGAGCGGTGCGAGATCTTAGAAGAGTTTGCTGATCTCAGTGAAGCGGAAAGACTCTGTATATCACTTCACTGTATAGCAGGCTACAAAGGCAGGGAGATAATGGAGATAACAGGTATTAAAGATACGACAGTCCGTTCCCATATATCCAGAGGTAAAGCAAAAATACGCAGTAAGCTGTTTGGAAAGGAGGTGACATGATGAGAAATTTAAGAAAACGCAGAAAGCTTATCAGACAAATGGAACAGGCAAACAAAATTCCTGATAAGCTCATGCCCCAGGAAATAAAAGATATGCTGGACGTGGCAGGCTTCAGACCCGTTATCGAAAATACTCCAAATAGTGCAGAGATAAAAATAAACAGCGGCAGAAGCAACGCCCTGAGATGTCTGGCTGTGGTGGCGGCTTTCGTCCTTGTGGTAGGCGGATTTGCTGTGCTTAGGTTCAGCAATACCCAGTTCGTCAAAAAATACCCCAATTCCGCTTCTTCACAGTCCGCTGACGCCTCAGGTCTTGACGGCCTCCGTGGAACGACCTATAAGGGTCTTTACAACTATATAAATAGCAACAGCAAAAACATAGAGGACTTTATAGTTGACAATAGCTATATATTCAAAAATATCGACGCTTTGTCTGTTGATGACGATGACTATGTGGCTTTGTATAAGCAGGCGCTCAGAGATCACCAGCTCACCCCTAACCCCGCTGGTATACAGCTCACTCGCTCAGGCGTGGATATCACCCCCACAACCAGCATAGATGAGCTGGAAACAAACATAACCTACGGAAATGCCCATTTCATTACTGACAATGGCGGTATCGACGTTTATATTACCCAAAACGGAAATATCACAAAGTCAGAACAGGATATCTTTGCGGAAACCTTCCTTAAAAAAGGTCTTGTCGACATTGCCGAATACGAACAGTACGGCTGTAAGTTCGCACCAAGCGTTGTTGCAATGTATCTGGATAATAACGAGCTTTACGCTTTCTTCGACTTTATCTTACCCGTGAAGTCAGGAAAGAAAAACCTCGATATCGAATACTGCGGAATGTGCGTGTTTGACGTGAGCGACCCTGAGAATATCAAGCTCATAAGCGAGTTTGAACAGCCCGGCGTGCTGGAGAGCATAAGAAAAGTTGACGGAAAATTTTTCATCGTGTCACGCTACACCCGAGCGGCTTCACTGCTCTTAGATGACCAAAAGCCCGAGGATATCGCACCCGTGCGATACATCAATGGTGAAAAACAGCTTTTTGAAGAAAGTGAAATGTATATCACAGCCAGAGATAATACACCGTCCATGATCCTGCTTTCGTCCTTTGACGGAAAAAATCAAGGCTCATACATGGCTTCAAAGCTTATCGCCTGCGGTGAAAGCAGCATCTTAATGGGAACAGACAACATTTATATTTTAAGAGCATATGGCTTTGAAAAAACAGACGATGATTACAGCACAGTGCCAACAAGAGCGCTTATTACAAGAATAAACTACGGTGGCGGCGACATGGAGCTTAACAAAACCCAGACCGTCACAGGCGCAGACGCCGAGCATATAAGCCACGCCATATCAGGAGATGAGTATAACGGCAGATTGTCGCTGTTCTCAAACGACTCTGCAAACATTTACGATATCAGCACACTCAATACCTATTATAGCGGCATTAATATCTGCACCCTGTGGCTTTTTGACAATGACCTTGGCGTCCCTGTGAAAAATACCCTCACATACGAGGACATCGATTTCGAAAGCGTAAGATATAACACGTTCTATCATTCTATGCTGTATGTTTACAGAGATTATTCTTCCGCATATAACAATGATGACACTTATCAGCAAGCGAACAATATCCAGCTTGATGAAGTATATGATTTCTCAGACCCTAACAAGATAACTCAGGTGACCCCTGATGATAAAGTGATAGCAGTGTCAACGGCAAACAACATTTTCCATTATGACCTGACGAACTATAATGACGATATCGCAGTGCGCACCGACAGCACGTCATTTGACTCTTTCAGCGTAAAGATACTCGACAAGAGCAAAACAGAAAAGCAAGAAACGCTTTTATACGGCTCAAGCGGCAAGGGCATAGCGAATGCTAACGGCACAGTGGATCAGGTGCAGGTTTATGACACAAAGGTAGTAAAGAAATTCAACTTCTTCAAGACTATACAGGAATACAAATATCACGAGAAAGAAATGGGAACAACAGTTGACGGAAAGGATATGACCCAAAGATCCGCCAGCACTATTTCTTCAAACTCCATAATAACAGACAACGAAAACGGATATATAGCCATACCATTCTATGACATAACCACAGTAGGCAAGACCGATGACGGCGACAATTGGGAATATACCTATTATGAAAAAACTATTGAAAAAATTCTGGTAATGAAATATAACATAGAAACCAAAACCTTCAGCGAGTATGGAACTATAAAGCTTGACGAATATACAGATTATTTTGACGATTATTTCGATCAGGCTAGCGAAGACGAGATCACGGCTATGGTCAACGACAATGACCAGAAAGATCGTTACCGCAGTGCATTCGTTCAGGACGGATATATTTATATCTTCTCCGACAGACAGATACGCTCATACAGCTATGCCGATCTCTCAAAACCCACTGACAGTGTAGACATAGTTAAATAAAATTACACCAAACTTCCCCTTTAGCACCCGACGGATAAATTTCTGTCGGGCGTTTTTTTGCTAAAACGTTTTCGTTATTGCACACAAATAAAACCACCGCAAATTGTATAGTATGTACAATAAATGTTCACAGTAATATAACCAATTGAAATTCTATTTGTGCTAAAATAATATGGTTTTAGGAATAAATATAAGACATAAATAGGAGAAAGAATTATGAAAGACCTAACGAAAGGAAATATCACAAAGCTTATTTTAATGTTTTCCCTGCCCCTCTTGCTTGGCAACGTTTTTCAGCTTTTTTATAATCTTGCCGACACCCGTATCGTGGGTCAGACCTTAGGCAAAAACGCCATAGCCGCCCTTGGCGCAACTTCATCAGTGAACACCGTCATAATAGGCTTTCTGAACGGTCTTACAAACGGCTTTGCCCTTGTGACAGCACGCTTTTTCGGTGCAAAAGAGTTTGACCGCCTGAAAAAGTCCGTCGCCCACGCCCTTACCCTCGGTATCGCAACGGCAATAGCCCTAACCGCCCTCAGCCTTGCCTTTATCGACCCACTGCTGAAAGCGTTGAACACGCCTGACAACATCTTTAAGCAGGCAAAAACCTACATAGTCATAATCCTTGCAGGAATGATAATATCAATGTTCTATAACATCTGCGCAGGTGTCCTCCGTGCAGTCGGCGACACTGTTTCGCCACTTATCTTCCTTATAATATCAACTATCGCTAATATCGGGCTTGACCTGCTCTTTATCCTGGGCTTTAAAATGGGTGTTGAGGGTGCGGCATATGCCACCCTTATCGCACAGGGTATCTCAGTTGTGCTTTGTGTAATATACATCATTAAAAAACACAAATTTCTTATCCCATCAAAAAGCGACTTCCGCTTTAACTTCAAGCTCGCAGGAGATATGTATGCAACAGGAGTTTCAATGGGACTTATGATATCTCTCGTTGGTATCGGCACTGTTATAATGCAGGGCGCAATAAATATCTTCGGCACTGACATAATAGTCGCCCACACCACCGCAAGAAAAATATCTGAGATCTTTATGCTCCCTATATCCGTTTTCGGTGCAGCTTCAGCAACCTTTTCAAGCCAGAACTACGGTGCAGGCAGGATAGACAGAGTAAAAGAGGGCGTGAAAAAAGCGACCCTCATAACATGGGGCTGGTCTGTTATCGTAATAGCCGCAACATGGCTTTTCACACCATTTTTCGCACACCTTATCACAGGTATCAGCGACCCTGAGATAGTGGGTACAGTGGAAAAATACATGAAAATAAACACAGCATTTTACTTTATCCTCGGCATAGTAATAGTTTTCAGAAACGCACTTCAGGGCGTAGGAGATAAGATAACACCTATAGCTTCAAGCATAATAGAGCTTTTGGGCAAGTTCGCAGTGGCAATGATACTCGCCCCACGCATGGGATATTTCGGCATCATGATAAGCGAACCCCTTGTGTGGGCAGGCATGGCAGTGATGCTCGGCATAGGATTTGCCGCAAATAAGACATTCCGTAAAGAGAATATCCCCAATACGGCAGAGCAAATGTAAATAGTTTGTTAATTCACATAAAACAGATAGCTCCCTGTGTAGAAAAAAGTAAGCCACTATTGATTTTATCAAAGAAACGTGTTATAATTAGTAAAAACATACAATCCACAAAAGTGTGGCTAACATACCATAGACGTGAAAGGGGGAAATGCCTGCAAACGGCAGGCATGACAGAAAAAATGCTTTCAAAAATATTGTCAAAAGAGGAATGTGCAAAGTGCAGGATATGCTGCTGCTTTGACAGCTATGATATATGGGAAACACCGTATATCTCACAAACGCTTGCAAGCAAGATATTGCAGGAATATACCCCTAAGCAGGAATTTATAAAGAAGGAAAACCACTTCTTGTTCAAAATGGATAAGGAACAGAATGCAGACCTGTATTATTGCCCAATGCTGGATAACGAGAAGGGCTGTATATTAGGCGACGACAAACCGTTCGACTGCAGGATATGGCCGCTGAGAGTAATGGCACTAAATGAAACTAAAGTAATAACATTGTCGCCGGTCTGTCCTACTATGAATGAAAAGTCCATAAAGGAGCTGACGAAAACGGCTAACGAGCTGGCAGATCAGATATTTGAGTATGCAGACGAAAATCAGGAAGCCGTGAAACCGTATCTTGACGGCTATCCAATATTGGTGGTAGAGGGCAAAAAGTATAAGGATACCCTCGTATAAAAAGTAAAAATCAAAAAAACAAAGCGGTGTCGGAGTGAAAAACTCTGCACCGCTTTTTCTATCCCATAGCATAAAGTAAAATCCGCAAAGAACACCAGCGATTTTGCGACGAAAAAAATCGACACAAATGTGTAGGGGCTGGCGCCCCCGACAGCCCGCACCTGCTTGCTGCTCAATCATGCGGTATATGCACAATGAACTGCATAATATTTCCCAGCACGGCACATCTACACAAATTCGTGATAAAGCCAAACCTTATCGCTCTCAGAACGGGACGTCGTATTTTTGCAAAGCAGAAATTGCGCCGCTCCCCTACAGTGAGTTTGTGCGGTTATCATGAATTGCAAGCAGCTTACCTCAAAAACAAATAATAAATAAGCCCGTAAAGCACACTAGCCAAAGTGCCGTAAAGAATAACAGGTCCGCTGATAATGAAGATCTTCGCCCCAAGCCCAAGAATATATCCCTCCGTCTTGAACTCAAGAGCAGGCGCCGCCACAGAGTTCGCAAAACCTGTTATGGGTACAAGCGTACCTGCACCTGCGTGCTTCGCTATGCGGTCATACCAGCCAAGACCTGTGAGAAGAGCCGATAAAAATATCAAAGTTATTGATACCGACATTGAGGCGTTATCCTTGGATAAACCTAAATATAAATACATATCCATAAGCGATTGCCCAATAACGCATATAAGTCCGCCAAATAAAAACGCCTTCGGTATGGTCACCCACCACTTTGTCCCCTTTGACGCCTCTTTGTACATCTCGCTGTATTGTGCCTTGCTCAAATTTATATCCATTTTGTTCTCGCTCCTTTTTGTTTCTGACTGCCAGTATTGTGCCACATAAAGCTCAGGTTATTCATATTTTAAGTACACGATTTTCGCATGATTTGTTCAATATGTTGCTGTAAGGTTAATATTTTTATATAGTTTCAACAAGTTTTGTATAATGTAAACGATTTATCATAGGGAAATTTGTTAAAATAGTATCTTGAAAAAAATGCGAAAATTTTGTATCATATTCATTAGAGATATTCTATCTTAGGGGTAGTGTAACTGCCATTATTTTTCAGGAGGTTATTATAATGAAAGCTAAAAAAATTCTTGCTGCTGTCACAGCTCTTTCTCTGACAACAGTAGTATTCGCATCATGCGGCGATTCAGCTGATTCATCAAGCACACCTGCCGCAACAACAACTACAGCTGCTACTACAACTACAGCTGCAACAACTACAACAGCTGCTACAGAGGATTCTGCTGCAACAGGCGGCGGAGCAGGCGACTCAGCTGCAACAGCAGACAGCACAGCTGACTCAAAGACAGAGGGCGGTGACTCTGATTACACACCTGTAAAGACATTCGAGGGCTATGATGCATTCCTTATGTTCGGTGACGGAGAGTGGCTCTGGGGCAACTGGGAAGGTCAGGGCGAACCTGAAGCTACTAAAGCATTCGGCGTTGACGCTGACATAACAGGCGACGGTGAGTACACAGTTTCTATCACAAACGCTTCTATAGCTTATGACGATCCAGACGAGGGCATCAACCCACAGATCGCTCTTGACGGCGACTATGCTGTTGGCGCTCAGGGTTGCGTAGTAATGTGCGTTGATATCATCGGTCTTCTTAACGGCGAAAAACTCAAGGGCACAGGCGATCCTAAGACTGATAAGGAAACTCCAGGTAAGTACAACGCTGACGATCTCAAGGTAGAGCTTAAGTCTATCAAGGCTGACGGTCAGGAAGTTGCATTCGATAAAGCTAAGATCAAGTATGGCAACATCGAGGACAACAACAACTGCTACAGAATCGAGATCTACAACGATTACGGCGATACAGCTAAGGATTCTCCTATTGACAAGGACAATCTTGCATTTGAGGACAGCCTTGAGATTACATTCTCTATCGAGGGTCTTTCTGAATAATTTTTCATGAAAACTAAGAGCAGATCGCAATATGGTCTGCTCTTTTGTATTTTTATACATCTTTCCAGTGACAAAAAGTGTGACAGATTTTTTTAAAATAGCTGTCACACTTTTATGTTGACATGAAACTAATGGGAATATATAATAATAGTATTATAGTAATTCTATAATATCATCACATATTTTATTAATCCCCTAAGAAAAAAGCTGTGGTACCCTTTCTTACCACAGCTTTTTTCTTTTTTATCCATTTTTGTTATCTATTCCGCCTGACTATCTGCCACCAGACCGCCGTTATCCGCCATAAGCTTGAATTTTATCTCAAACTCTTTCTCATCACCGCTGTCCGTCTTGCGATATACCTTGCAGACGACTTCATCTCCTGCCTGCTTTCCTGAAAACAGCGACGCTATATCCACCTCTCCTGCGGTGGACTTTCCGTCTATTTCCGTGATGATATCGCCCTCCACAAGGTCTGTGTTGGCAACGTCACAATCAGGGTTTATGGACACAATACAAATGCCCGGCTTTATACCGTATATCTCAGCAGTGGTGTCGCTGACAGCATAATAAGTCACACCTATCTTTACTCTGCCTGCCACATAGCCCTTTTCCATAAGCTCCTCAATAACAGGCTTCGCCTCGTCTATGGATACCGCAAAGCCTATGCCCTCATAGTCGCTTGAAGCAAGCTTCGATGAGGTTATCCCTATGACTTGCCCCCACATATTGAACAGCGCTCCACCTGAGTTACCGGGGTTTATGGCTGCGTCTATCTGTATGCAGTTCATTATTGTTGACGAGTTTTCAAGCCTTATCCTGCGGTTCACACCTGACACGATACCCTTTGTCACAGTGCCGTAATAGCCAGCCGGTGAGCCGATAGCGACTACCTCTTCCCCTGCATTCACCTGAGTTGAATCACCGAACTCAGCCGCCTGCAAGCCCTGCGCCTGTATCTTTATCACCGCTATGTCCGTGGCAGGGTCCTGCCCCACCACCTTGGCTTCATACTCCGAATTGTCGCTTAGAACAACTTTTATGCCCGACTCCGCCGCATTTACAACATGAGCGTTTGTGACGATATATCCGTCAGCAGACATTATAACACCGCTGCCCTGACCTGCCGCAACATATCCACCCGAATTTTTGTAAACCTCTATAGATACCACAGCAGGAGAAAACCCCTTTGCGATACCCTCGGCAGTGTATCTTCCGTCAGCCTGATAAAATTCATCGTCAAGCTTCGGCTTGTCAGCCACAGGAAGCGTAAAGCTTATCTTCTCGTCCCCTGTAACAAGATTTCTCACCCAGCCGCTTCCCCTTATGGAGGTTATTGATATGGCTATTCCGATGCCTACAAAAAGCACCATAAAGCACAGCCTTGCAACTGCATGGCGCATACGCTCTCTGTGGCGGCTTCTTTTTCTTGCCGAATCAACAGCCGACCAAAAATCTTCGTCCACCTTGTGAGCGGCTACCGCTCCCTCAGGCAGCTTGTAATGCCCATTTTCTTGGGCTGTATCTTCATTTTCATCATGCAGACAAGGCTGCTCTTCAAACTGCTCCATATGAGCCTCCTAGTCGCCCTCCGCCTTGTTAGGCAGCGTGAACACAAATTCCGTATACTCGTTCTTAACGCTTCGTACCATTATCTTGCCCCCGTGGAGCTTTATGATAGAACGCACGATATTAAGTCCCAATCCAACGCCCGTCTTGTCAAGTCCTCTTGACTTATCGGTCTTATAAAACCTGTCAAACACCAGCGGAAGCTCGTCCTCAGACAGACCCTCGCCGCTGTTTCTGATAGAAATGCTCGTCATGTTGCCCTCTGGCTCAAAGTGGAACTCTATATAACCGCCCTTGTCAACGAACTTTATGGCATTCTCTATCAAGTTATACATGACCTGATGCACAAGGTCATTATCCGCATAAAGGGTCACTCTGTCAACGTCAAGACCCCTTATCTCTATCTGCTTTTCCTCAAGCCTTGGCTCAAAAGTCACAAGGGTATCGACTATCGGCTCAAGTACAGAGAAATACTGCAAATTAGGTTTAAGCTCGCCTGCCTCGATCTTTGCAAGATTGAGCATACTTCTTACGAGCCTTGCAAGTCTGTGTACCTCAGAGGAAATTATCTTAAGATAATATCTCTCCTGCTCCTTTGGTATGGTGCCGTCAAGCAGACCGTCCACAAAACCGCCTATAGACGTCATAGGCGTTCTAAGCTCATGAGAAACGTTCGCAAGGAAGCTATTTCGCATGGTGTCATAGCTTTTCAGGCTGGCAGCCATATCGTTGAAAGCGTTGCTGAGCTGTTCAAGCTCCGAGGTAGAATAATCAGGCAGCGTGACAGAAAAATCTCCTGCTCCTATCTTCTTTGACACCTCCGCTATCTCCTTTATAGGCTCTGTAAGCTTCAGCGTCATGAAATATACCAGAAACATTACTATGACCAAAACTATTATAGCGGAAACTATAAATATTTCCATTATGTTGTAGGTGTAGTCGTCCTGAGCCGCCTTTGAACTGAATGCAAGCACATAATATTCAGGTCCATTCGCTTTGAACGACTTACCTATCACATGATATATAGCATCGAAAGCTCCTCCGAGATCCGAATAAACATACTCGCAATTGTCAGAAAAAGCTTCAAGCTCATGGACAGATATATTATGAGGGCTGCACACAGGATCTTTACTGGAGTTCACAAGCACTGCTCCCGTAGAGTCGCACAAGATAAAATCAGCGTTGCACGCCATTGAATACTGCATCATCTCATCTGTCACCGACTTTTTCCAGTCGGCAGGCTGAGCCAGCATTTCTTCCTGCGTATATAAAGCAAGAGCCTTGGTGTTTTTCTCCAACAGGCTCTTTTTTTCGTCAATAAAATACCTTGAAGAAACCAGCAGTAATACCGTTCCTAAGCACACAAAGCTTATAAGTATTACTGCTGAACAAATTACAAAGTATTTAAAGAATATGCTTTTACGATTACTCATGCGGTGTTTCAGCGACTTCAAACTTGTATCCTACGCCCCATACAGTTTTAAGTGCCCACTTGTCAGAAACGCCCTCAAGCTTCTCACGCAGACGCTTAACGTGAACGTCGATAGTTCTCGAATCGCCGTAATATTCAAAGCCCCATACCTCATCAAGGAGCTGATCTCTTGTATAAACTCTGTTCGGATTTGAAGCAAGGTGGAACAGAAGCTCAAGCTCCTTCGGCGGTGTGTCAAGCACCTGACCGTTTACTCTCAGCTCATATCTTGTCATATTAACTGAAAGCTTGTCATACTTGACTTCCTTTATCTCAGCTTCGCCTGATGACTGGCCAACTCTTCTGTATACAGCCTTTATTCTTGCGATAACTTCCTTTGTATCGAAAGGCTTTACGATATAGTCGTCAGCTCCAAGCTCCAGACCAAGCACCTTATCAAATGTTTCTACCTTTGCGGTTATCATGATGATAGGCACGTTGGACTTCTTTCTTATCTCACGGCATACCTGCCAGCCGTCTATACCAGGCAGCATAATGTCAAGCAGTATGATGTCAGGCTTAAGAGCGTTGAATTTTACCACTGCTTCCTCACCGTCATGTGCAAGTATTACTCCATAGCCCTCCTTTTCAAGGTAAAGCCTAAGCAGCTCGCAGATGTTCTTATCATCGTCTACTACCAATACTCGTCCAAGCGACATATTTCATCTTCCTTTCGTTTATTTACTTCTTTTCATGCCCATTATTTCAAATTTTCGCACTTCTGAAAATTTGAACAAAAGACAATAATTATTCAAATTGATATAAGTATTATAACAAATTCACAAACCCATTGTGTGAATATTTATTTAATTTTTTATTAAATATCATAATTTGCTCCAATTTTAAGCGGACGTCTGCAACAATATGTATATATTTAATTTAATTAATCAATACTTTTGGATTTTACTTACAAAAACATCGAGGATTTTATTTGATTTTTGTAAACCATGTCATAAAATATTACCCATTCCATACAAACAGCCTCCGCAGGATAACTACGGAGGCTGTAAATTATATCAGATATTAGTCATGGGAGCTTATTAGTACATACCGCCCATTCCGCCTGCACCTGCTGCTGCGGCTGCCATAGCAGCGTCAGCCTGTGGGTCCTTCTTGTCTGCAACAAGGCTCTCAGTTGTGAGCACCATTGAAGCAACAGAAGCTGCGTTCTGGAGAGCTGAACGTGTAACCTTAGTAGGGTCAACGATACCTGCAGGTATCATGTCAACATACTCAGAAGTATAAGCGTTGAAGCCATAGCCGACCTTTCTTGAACGGATTATCTTGTCTATGATAACGCTGCCCTCAAGACCTGCGTTCACTGCGATCTGTCTAACTGGTTCTTCAAGAGCCTTGTAAACGATCTGAGCGCCTGTCTTTTCGTCACCGCTGAGCTTGTCAACGAGCTTCTTAACTGCTGGCATAGCGTTGATAAGAGCTGTTCCGCCGCCTGCTACGATACCCTCTTCAACAGCTGCCTTTGTAGCTGCCAGAGCGTCCTCTATTCTCAGCTTCTTCTCTTTCATTTCTACCTCAGTTGCAGCACCGACCTTGATAACAGCTACGCCGCCTGAAAGCTTAGCAAGTCTTTCCTGAAGCTTTTCTCTGTCGAAATCAGAAGTTGTGTTCTCGATCTGTGACTTGATCTGACCAACTCTTGCCTTGATATCGTCGCTGTTGCCTGCGCCGTCAACAATGATAGTGTTCTCTTTCTGAACGACTACCTGTCTTGCTCTGCCCAGCTGCTCCATAGTTGTTTCGCTGAGTTCAAGACCAAGTTCAGATGAAATTACCTGACCGCCTGTGAGGATAGCTATATCCTGGAGCATTTCCTTTCTTCTGTCGCCAAAGCCAGGAGCCTTTACAGCTACGCAAGTGAAAGTACCTCTCAGCTTGTTTACGATAAGAGTTGAAAGAGCCTCGCCCTCAACGTCCTCGGCAATGATAAGGAGCTTCTTGCCAGCCTTTACGATCTGCTCGAGAAGTGGAAGAATTTCCTGAATGTTAGAGATCTTCTTATCTGTGATAAGAATGTAAGCGTCATCAAGGACAGCCTCCATTTTATCTGTATCTGTTACCATATAAGGTGCGATATATCCTCTGTCGAACTGCATACCTTCAACGACTTCGCTGTAAGTTTCAGCAGTCTTTGACTCTTCAAGAGTGATAACGCCGTCAGCAGTTACCTTTTCCATAGCCTCAGCGATAAGCTTACCGATGTTCTCATCAGCGGCAGAAACAGCACCTACTCTAGCTATCTCCTCAGAGCCTTCTATCTTCTTTGAGTTAGCGACGATAGTTTCAACAGCAGTATCCACAGCCTGATCCATACCTTTCTTAAGTACCATTGGATTAGCACCTGCTGCGATATTCTTCATACCCTCTCTAACAAGAGCCTGAGCAAGCAATGTAGCTGTTGTTGTACCGTCACCGGCAGCGTCGTTAGTCTTAGTAGCGACTTCCTTTACAAGCTGTGCGCCCATGTTCTCAAATGGGTCGTCAAGCTCGATCTCCTTAGCTATAGTAACACCGTCGTTTGTAATAAGAGGAGCACCGTACTTCTTATCAAGAACTACATTTCTGCCCTTAGGTCCCAGTGTTATCTTAACAGTGTTTGCGAGCTTGTCGATACCGCTCTGCAAAGCTTTTCTTGCGTCTTCGCCAAAAATTATATCCTTAGCCATTGTAAATTACCTCCGTTTATATACTATTTAAAATGCAGTGAAATTAGTCAACAACTGCGAGAATGTCGTCCATTTTAACGATAATGAACTCTTCACCGTCCAGCTTAACATTAGTACCGCTGTACTTAGAGATAAGCACCTTGTCGCCCTTATTAACACCCATAGTAACGTCCTTTTTACCAGGGCCTACAGCTATTACCTCTGCGACCTCAGGCTTTTCCTTAGCTGAGCCTGTGAGAATGATACCACTCTTTGTGGTTTCCTCAGCCTCTGTCATCTTAACTACAACTCTGTCCTGCAATGGTTTGATCGCCATGATAAGTTCCTCCTTTTATGATACCTTTTAATATGCTAAATTAGGATCCTTCGTGGTCGCACCTATGTTTTCAGCACTCTCACGATCGGATTGTTAGCACTCAGTCTTTCTGAGTGCTAATTATATTTTAGCACCTTTTTCGCAAAATTCAAGTCATTTAAGGTCATTTATGTGATTTTTGTAGGGTTGCACAATATCTATCAAGCTAAAAATTGATTTCAGAAGCATATTGTACAATTTATTGTGGGGTATTGCAGGTCTGAAATCAGATTTTCGAGTGGGAATAAATGTATTCAATGGAGGTATACGTATCAACAGTATCCATAATTGTAGGGGACGACGCCCTCGGCGTCCCGATAATCCTCACCCATTGAATTAACGGAGATTATCACAACAATGTCATCCCGAGAATAATTTGGCATCAATGATACAACAATTATGCGTTATTCCTCCGAACGGGACGCCCATTTCTGTGAAACAGAAATTGCGTCGCTCCCCTACAGGTGCGGTGGGCAAGTTTTTCGGTTGCCAAACCGTGTTGTAATTGTGGGCTTGTTCCTTCGACGGGCGAACGGTGTTCGCCCCTACAGTTTTGTTGCCGTAATTTTGTGGTTTTGTACGATTTTTATTCAATTTTCAAGCTTCAAACAAGGTGCAGGAAGTGCTTTTCTGTGCGATCAGAACCTCTCATCGTGTTCACCTAACTCACGTTGACAAAATGTTTCCTCATACACTGCTACCTTGCAGGATATTCGATTTGGGATAATACCCTTATACTTATCCCGAAAAAGGGGTGCTTTGTTGCATAAAAAATGCAACAATTGCAGAAATGTTGCCAAATTAAAAAATAAATCATTTGTTTGCACAAGTTTAGTTGTCAAAATTTGTGCAGTTATTACACAAAATTATTACAGAAATATTGATGAAAATACGAGAAAAAATAGTGTGTCTATGCAGTTATCCCACAATTTTAATATATATCAATATATGCAATTTTGATAAAAAACAGTTGACAAACGGGTGCGATTTGGTGTATTATTGTATTGTAATCGTTTAATCGTTAAGATCAAACAATAATATATTCGGAGGTCAAAATTATGGCAGAGTATTTTAAGGATATTCCAAAGATCAAGTATGAGGGCGTAAACTCAACTAATCCCCTCTCTTTTAAGTACTATAACCCAGATGAGGTTGTAATGGGCAAGACTATGAGAGAACAGCTCAAGTTCGCTCTTTCATGGTGGCACACAATGGGCGGCGACGGCACTGATATGTTCGGCTGCGGCACTACTGACAAGACTTGGGGCGAGGCTGCTCCTGAGGCAAGAGCTAAGAAAAAGGTCGATGTTGCTTTCGAGATAATGGACAAGCTTTCTATCGACTATTTCTGCTTCCATGACCGTGACCTTTCTCCTGAGTACGGTGATCTCGGCACCACTAACGCAAAGCTTGCTGAGGTAGTTGACTACATAGCTGAAAAAATGGCTGCTGACCCTACTAAGAAGCTTCTTTGGGGTACTGCTAAGTGCTTCGATCACCCAAGATATATGCATGGTGCAGGCACATCACCTTCTGCTGATGTTTTCGCTTATGCGGCTGCTCAGATCAAGAACGCTGTTGACGCTACTATCAAGCTTGGCGGTAAGGGCTACGTTTTCTGGGGCGGAAGAGAAGGCTATGAAACTCTTCTGAACACAAACATGGGTCTGGAGCTTGACAACATGGCAAGACTTATGAAGCTGACTGTTGATTACGCTCGTTCAAAGGGCTACACTGGTGATTTCTACATCGAGCCAAAGCCAAAGGAGCCTACAAAGCATCAGTATGATTTCGATACAGCTACAGTTCTCGGTTTCCTGAGAAAATATGGTCTTGACAAGGACTTCAAAATGAACATCGAGGCTAACCACGCTACACTTGCTCAGCACACTTTCCAGCATGAGCTGAGAGTTGCAAGAGATAACGGTGTATTCGGTTCTATCGACGCTAACCAGGGCGACCCACTGCTCGGTTGGGATACAGACCAGTTCCCTACAAACGCTTATGACGCTACACTTTGTATGTACGAAGTTCTCAAGGCAGGCGGCTTCACAAACGGCGGTCTGAACTTTGACGCTAAGGCAAGAAGAGGCTCATACACAATGGAAGACATTTTCCTGAGCTACATTGCAGGTATGGACACATTTGCACTTGGTCTTAAGGCTGCTGCAAAGATCATTGAGGACGGCAGACTTGACAAGTTCGTTGATGACAGATATGCAAGCTGGACAACAGGCATTGGTGCAGACATCATTGCAGGTAAGGCTGACATGGAGAGCCTTGAGAAGTATGCAGTTGAGAAGGGCGAAGTTACTGACTCACTTTCAAGCGGCAGACAGGAATATCTGGAGAGCGTACTCAATCAGATCATGTTCAATCTTTAAGCAGGGGCGTGCCCCTGCACCCATATCCGCTATCATTCGTGGCAGCGGATTTTTTGTACAAAAAAAGAGCGGAGTTCTTTGCTCCGCTCTTTGCTTTTTTCATTACTTTTCTTTTCTTGAGAGTTCCTGCAGCTCCTGTTCATACTGTGAGAAGCCCTCCACAGACTTCATAAGCTCGTCCTCAACGTGTTCTTCATGATTATCCTTAAACACAAACTTCAGGAATACCGGTGTGATTATCGTTGTTGCAACCACCATGATGATGATAGGTGCGAAAACCTCGTCGCCCATAAGTCCAAGCTTCTGTCCTTTAGCCGCTACTATAAGTGCGACCTCGCCTCGTGAGATCATACCCATTGCTATCTGCAAGCTTTCCTGATTTGTATACTTACAAACCTTTGCGCCTAGTCCGCAGCCTATTATCTTTGTGATTATTGCCACAGCAAGGAGCAAAACTGTAAACAGCACCATTTTGCCGCTCATGTTGATACCGTTCATTGTAAGACCGATGCTTGCAAAGAACACTGGTGAAAGGAACATATACGAAAGTGTTTCAAATCTGTTTGAGATATACTTTACGTCCTTTTCGCTTGAAATTGCAAGACCTGCAACAAATGCGCCTGTGATATCTGCTACGCCGAAAAGCTCTGCTACATACGCCATGAGCAGGCAGAAAACGAAGGAAATGATAACGTGACGTCTAAGGTCTTTTTTATCTCTTTTTCTCCACTTTGTGAACACAACATGGTAAACGACTGTACAGCCGATAGCCACTGCAAAGAACGCTACTATCTTAATAAGAACTGTTGCAACGTGAACGCTTGTATCTGCAAGGCTTGTGATGAGGGTCAATGCGATGATACCAAGGATATCGTCTATGATAGCCGCACCGAGAATGGCATTACCTGCTCTTGTAGAGAGCTTGCCAAGTTCTTTCAGAGTTTCTACTGTGATAGAAACTGATGTTGCAGTAAGCACAACGCCTATGAAGAGGTGCTGCAGGAATGGTGAGCAGGCGAGCTTATCGCCCTTGCCTATGCCCATTGCAGCGGCAAGTCCAAGTCCGCCGAACATTGGTACGATAACGCCAAGAAGAGCGATTATGAATGACGCTTTACCAGTCTTTTTAAGCTCCTTAACGTCTGTTGTAAGTCCTGCGGTGAACATCAGCACGATAACGCCGATTTCTGACAGTTCTGAGATGAACTCAGTTTCTTTTACAACATTAAGAACGGCAGGTCCGAGTATTACGCCCGCCAACAACGCACCGACTACCTGCGGCAGTTTCATTTTCTTTGTTACAAGTCCGAGAATTTTGGTCGAAAGCAGTATTAGTGCAATAAACAATATGTAGCTGTATTCTTCCATGATTTTACTTCCTTTCCACGCCGCCATTATATGACGTTAATGCGTAAAAATAACGATCTACAGCATTTTACTCTCTGCAAATCGTCATTGATTTTCCGTATCTTATTATAGCATTATGCCGCACTATAGTCAACAGACAGCACAATTTGTTCACAAAAAAGAGCAACAAAAAAGAGCCGCAAAAGTCGGCTCTTTTTGTGATTATTTTATCAAAGTTTGTTTATACAGCTTTTTTGCCGTTAGGGAATATCTTATCCTCGCAGATACCTGCCATTTTCTCTATAGCAGGCTGTATATCCAGCCACAGTCCACAGCCGTCGTCCTGACCGCTTGTTTTCCATGCAAACACGCCGTTCCAGCCATTGTTGTAAGCGTCCTCATAAGCTGAGGTGATGTCGAAATCGCTGTCGCTTGCAACGGCCGGGCATTCGCCTATAACGCAAGGCTTTGTACCGTCAAGGCCAAAGTCTGTTGGAGATTCGCTGAAAGGATATCCCCACATTCCCTGCATCCAGGTGTACCAATGAGTTGAATAGAAGTCAACATAGGCAAGGCTCTTGTCATACTTATCACCGCTCAAAACGGTCTGAAGCTCGCTGTCGGATATTTTGTTGCCCTGCTGGCTGTCGGAGTTATACTTTATCATACCCATTCCCACGGTTACGAGAACGTCTGAATTTGCATGGATAGCTGCGGCTGCCTTTGCATAATACTGCTCCAGATAGAGCCAATCAAGCTTGCCACACTCTTCATTTTCAACTATCCAGTCAGGCTCGTTACAAAGGTCCACAGACCAGAAATAGTCGCTCTTGCCATATCTTTGAACGAGAGGAACTATATAGTTATCTACAAACATATCTGTCTTGTCGCTGTCCTGAATGAGCGTTCTCCAAGCCTGATAATTCTGGTTCTGATCCTTGAAGTTATCAAAGGACTGAACTGTTGCCATTATATAGATCTGATACTGCTCTGCAAGATAGAACAGATTGTCAAGATCCTCCCAATGAGCTGTTGTTGCACCGTCAAATGTACCGTCTGCTGAGATAGCCATACCAACGTCGCCGTTGCAGATTATCCAGATCCTTGCGGCATTTACGCCTGAATTGTGAAGCTTCTGGAAATGATCCTGCCAGAACTCAAAATTAAAGCCTCCGCCAAAGTCGTTCCACTTATCCCATGGAGCGTTCACTCCATTGAACCAAAGCTCCTTGTCGCCCACCATGAATTTTGTTCCGTCGATCTTGACTTTCGCTGAGCCGTCGGTCGTTGTTGCATAATCCTTTTCAGGCATTGCAGTTTCCGAAACAACGGCAGAGCTGTTGTTTGATTTGCTTTCAGCCTTTGAGCTTGAGGAATTATCTCCGCAGCCCACGGTCGAAACAAGCATCAGCACTGCAAGTGATGATGCAAGCCACTGTTTAACTTTCATAAAATATACCTTTCCTTTCTTTGGACTAAAGTTCTGAACACATTTGATTATAGCACAATACTGCTCCATTTTCAATAGCAAGATCTGATTTTTTTGCAGATAATATCCTCTAAAATTTTAACATTGTATAATTATATTAACTCAAATAAATTGGCACTTTTTCATATAGTGATTAAAAATATGAACATTTGAGGTTTATACACAAAAAGAAGGTAGGTTATTTGTTTAATAAGCGTATTCTAATTTGAACAGAGATGTGGTATAATGAAAGACACTGATGAGGTTAATATTTTATATATGAAAGGACGGGAAAGAATGAAATCAGTATCAAAAAGATACCTGAGCTTTATTTTATCTCTTTTAATGGCAATGACCATATTTATTGGTCTTGACCTTGGGGATATAAATGCGCAGGCATTGTCGGGAGAGACTCTTAAAAACGCTGACACGGAAGCCATACTTGAGGATATGGGTCTGGGCTGGAATTTGGGCAACTCTCTTGACGCAACAGGCGGTTCAGGTCTTGACACGGAAACATCGTGGAGCAATCCTAAAACAACTCAGGCTCTTATAGACAAGGTAAAGTCTTTAGGCTTCAACACAGTGAGAGTGCCTGTTTCTTGGGGCAAGCACGTATCGGGTGACAACTACACTATCGACTCAGCATGGCTTGCAAGAGTAAAGGAAGTAGTTGACTACTGCTACAAAAACGATATGTATGTTATTTTGAATATTCATCATGACACAAAGTCTTCTGAAAGCGCTTCGGGAGCAGGATATTATCCAAGGTCTTCTGCATATTCAAGCTCTGAGAAATTTGTCACGAGCGTATGGTCACAGATGGCAGAATATTTCAAGAATTATGACTATCATCTTATATTTGAAACCCTTAACGAGCCTCGGCTTATTGGCACAGGCTATGAGTGGTGGTTCAACAAGTGGAACATTCCGTCAGAGGTAAAGGACGCTATCGACTGCATTAACAAGCTCAATCAAAAGGCTGTTGACACCATAAGAGACACAGGCTCAAACAACAGGGGCAGACTTATCATGTGTCCTGGTTACGACGCTTCCATAGACGGTGCAACTGTTTCAGGCTTCAAGCTTCCTACAGATATCTCAGGCAACAAAAACCGCATCGCTGTATCAGTTCACGCTTACAGCCCTTACAACTTTGCAATGAATATAGATACATCAAATGGTGCAACATCGACTTACTCTTCTTATATAAAGGACGAGCTTAAGAACCTTTTCAGCACGCTGAAAAGCAATTTCCGTGACAAGGGTATACCTGTTGTTATCGGCGAGTTTGGCTCAACGGACAAGAACAACACTGCTGAGCGTGTAAAGTGGGCAACAGACTACACTGCGCTTGCAAAAAAGAACAAAATTCCATGCGTACTGTGGGACAACAATGCTTTTGCAGTATACAACGGGAGCAGCATTGTTCTCAACAGTGAATATCACGGCTACATAAACAGAAAAAACAACACTGTTACAAGCCCTGCAAAGGACGTTATCGAGGCTCTTATGAAGCCTTACGGCAAAAAAGCAGATCTTAACTGCTCTTCAAGCGTTACCATAGTTGCGGGACAGAGCAAGAACATTGGCGCAAGCTCATCAACAAGCGGCGCTGTTCTCACATACAAAAGCACGACTCCGTCAATATGCACTGTTGACAAAAACGGAAACGTGACCGCTCTCAAGACAGGCACAGGATATGTTACTGTTACGGCTTCTGCAAATGGTTATAACAGCGTTTCAAAGGACGTTAAGATAGTTGTTTCAAAGAAGAGCCTTAACAACGGACTTATTACGCTTTCAGAAACAAGCTATGTTTATGACGGCACATACAAAAAGCCTGCGGCTACAGTTACGTTTGGCGGCAAGGTGCTTCAGGAAGGCAAGGATTACACTATCTCATACAGAAACAATCTGAACGTTGGCGTTACAACTGTTATTGCGACAGGCATGGGCGACTACACAGGTTACACATCAAAGAACTTCACTATCACAAAGCGTGCAATGGCAGGCGGAACAGTTTCAGTGGCTTCAAGCGTTTCATTCACGGGAAGCAATATTACTCCGTCAGTTACAGTAAAGGTAGCAGGCAGGACGCTTACAAGCGGCACTGACTACACAGTTTCATACTCAAACAACAAGAACGTTGGCACGTCAAACGTTTATGTATACGGCAAGGGCAACTATTCAGGCTCTCTGAGTGCTAAGTTCGACATTGTTCCTGCAAAACAGCAGATACAGAAGCTTGAAACAAAATACAAGGGCTTCTTTGTTGATTGGGCGCAGAAAGGCTCTGCAACGGGATATGACGTTGAGTATTCTGTAAACGCAAACATGAGCGGTGCAGTTTCAAAGCATTTGACAGCAAACAAGCCTGACACGCTGACAGTAAACGGTCTGTCGGGGGACAAGACATATTATGTTCGTGTTCGTTCTTACACAAACGTAAACGGCAAGGTATACTACGGCGCATGGTCTGATGTAAAGAGCATAAAGACAGCTAACAACGACATCACAAAGGCTACTGTTTCGGGCATTTCCACAAAGGCGTTCACAGGAAAGGCTATCACACAGAACGTAACTGTAAAGGTCGGAAACACTGTTCTAAAAAACGGCACTGACTACACAGTTTCATACTCAAACAACAAAAAAGTTGGCAAGGCTACTGTAAAGATAACAGGCAAGGGCAAGTATGGCGGAGTTATCACAAAGACGTTCAAGATAAATCCTGCAAAGCAGGAGATACAGAAGCTTACGGCTAAGTCAAAGGCTTTCTTTGTGGATTGGGCGCAGAAAGGCTCTGCTACCGGATATGAAATTCAGTATGCTACAAACTCAAAGTTCACAAGTGCAAAGAAAGTGACTATAACAAACAACAAGACAGACAAGACCACTGTTTCAAAGCTTTCTGCCAACAAAAAATACTATGTTCGTGTAAGATCTTACACAACTGTAGGCGGCACAAAGTATTACGGGGCTTGGTCGGCTGTTAAGAATGTGACTACTAAGAAATAAGGCTATATTGGCATAATGAAAATACCGACGGCTCGGGTTGAGCGGTCGGTATTTTTTTGCGATATTTTTCAGTTTGTGGGGAAGCTAGGCGGGCGAACGTTGTTCGCCCCTGCATGGGGTCGGGGTTTTATCCGTTGGTGCTTGCCACAAAGAAGTATGTTATGTAGGACAGGACGATAAATGCAGAAGAAAGATAGCTCAGGGTGCTGACTATGGCTTTGCATGGGGCTTTTTCGGAGCGGTTGCAAAGGTCTGTGAAAAGTCCGATATTTATAAGTCCTATGAGCATACATGGGATTATGTATCTGAAATTCATTGTGCAGATAAAAGGATATCTGATGCAGAAGTTATAATAGTTGCCTAAGATAGTGGCATAGACCACTGTGAGCATGAGTTTTTCGGTAAATCTTGCGTTATCGGTCTTTACAAAAAGCACTATGAGCATTGCGATGAACGCTATGACCGCAAGAACCAAGGCTATCCAGAAAAGTGCATATGGCACGAGCCTTGCGTTTTCAGGGAAGAAAGTTTCGTTTATGCCCTCGCCAAAAATGGAGTTTTTAAGCATTGCTATGGTAGGGTTATACTCTTTATAGCTTTCACCGCCCCACTGCTCAAAGACTATTTTGATCTGTGAGAAGCTGAAGTCTGTAAGGCGGTGTTTGGCTGTAAGGTCGCCTATATACTGGACGTCGGCATTTGAAAGGCTTGGGACATAGTTTGGTTTTACGCCGAAACGCAGGTAGTTTCTCACGCTCCACCAAAGTCCAAGAGGACAGCATATTACACCGAAAAGGCACATTTGACCCAGGCGGTTTGCCATATTCTTACGATTTTGCACAAGCGCCATAAAGAAAAGTATGGCTACGGCAGGGGCGATAAGCCCTACGGATATTTTTGTCATCATGCCAAGACCAATACAGAGGGCTGCTTTAACGATATTCTTCGCGGTCTGTTCTCTATACCATTTCAGCACGCAATATATTGCTCCCACTGTAAAGCACAGCATGAGAGGGTCGTTATTTATTCCCCCTGACATTAGGACAAGGTATGGATACATACAGCACATACCGAACGGTATGGTCAGGGCTTTGCCTTTAAGGTCAAAGAGCCTTAATATCTTATAGACTGTTATTGTTACGGCACAGACATAGAAGAGGGTCAAGGCTTGTATAGCCTCGCACGCCATATAATACTCTATGCCTATGGAAGTGCAGAATTTCAGCCATACTGCACAGATGATATGATGCAGAGGCGGGTGATAATACTGCCAAAGGGTGGTAGGGTCGAAATTCGGCAGGGCGTTGTTATTATAGATATACTCTATATAGCCTGCGTGACCGCCCTCGCCGCCGAAATACCACACGTCATTTTGTCTTGTATAGATATCTGACATAAAGACATAGGAATAGCGCAGGACAAAGCCTGCTCCTGCCAAAGCAAGGCAGGTGACACGGTCGTGGAACTTTTTATCGTTATTGAGCAACGCGACATACATAACAAGCACGACGCAAAGTCCTGCAAAGCAGATAAAAGCCGCTTTATACTGGGTATGTACGAAATAATTCACTGCCGCAAGGGTCAAAAGGGTCTTGCCTGCAAAGGTCAAAACTGAGCCTGCGGTATGCTTTCCGCTGTCATCGAGCTGTTTCAAAAACCGTCTGAGGTAGAAAAACTCTATTATCATGAAAACGCCACACACAATGACGCCGTTTAAAAACTTATAGCTATAGCTTCCAAAGCCTGTGAGTGCAAGGCATATGAACGCTGCAACTATATAAGGGTGACGGCTGAGGGTGCGGAAGATCGCCTCAAGCCGTCTGTCGCTTATGGCTCTTCTGTTCATGTCTTTCCGCAGGGACAGAAGAAGTCCACCTTTCTTTTTGTTCATATTAGTTTCCAGATTTTTCTTCGTGATATTCTTTTTCTGTATTCACGTTCCAGATATCTTTTCTGCTCTTTTTGCCGGTCTTTATAGCCTCGGCTGTTTCCATGGCGGTGAGCATTGAATGGTCCATATTATTATATCTATGCTGACCGTTTCTGCCAACGCAATAGAGGTTAGGGAAAGTATCGAGGAACTTTATCATGGTATCGAAATGCTTATAGGTATCAAAATAAGCAGGATATGCTTTCTTGACCTTTTCTCTATGTGAATCGAGGACTTCATTTTCGGAGATGACGCCCATTTTAACAAGCTCGGCGGTGGCGAATTTCACGCAGTCCTCATCGGACATATTCCAGAAATCGTCCCCCTCGGCGCAGAAATACTCAAGACCTATCCAAACTGTATCCTCAGGCTTTTCCACCATATAAGGCGACCAGTTGTTGAATATCTGTATTCTGCCAAGCTTTACGCCCTTATCCTGAACATATATCCAGCAGTCAGGGACGATATTGCCGAGAGTTGTTTTATTTGTTTCATTTTTAAGGTTGAGCTTATTGACCAGCAGACCAACGGTAACAAAGTCACGGTATGGCAGACCTTCGGCTATCTTTATAACGGTATCGCAAGGCTTTGTGCCGTCCATGCCGAGGATAAGGTCTTTGACAGGCATTGAGGAGATAAAGATATCACCTGTGAAGGTCTTTTCGCCCTCAGCGGTATCGCAGACAACGGAGGTGACTTTTCTGCCCTCGCACATTATTTTCTTTACCTGACAGCCTGTGAGTATTTTTCCCCCAAGCTCTTTTACTTTCTCAGCGGCGGTCTCCCAAAGCTGACCTGGGCCGTATTTTGGATACCAGAACTGTTCGATAAGGGAGGTTTCTACCTCGCCTTTATTCTTTGTGCCGAACACCTTTTTGAACATATCTTTCAAAAGGGCTGTGATAGAAAGACCTTTTACACGCTGTGAGCCCCAATCTGCGGATATCTCGCTTGGGTGTCTGCCCCAGAGCTTTTCGGTATAGCCCTCGAAGAACATAGAGTAGAGGACTTTTCCGAAACGGTTTATATAGAAATTCTCAAGGTTGGTTTCAGGCTTTTTGAACACGCACGCCCACAGGTAGCTAAAGCCTGCTTTCATGGTGGTGACAAAGCCCATGTTCTTTATGGTTTCGGGCTTCATTGAGATAGGGTAGTCGAAGAAGTGCTTATTGTAATAAATTCTCGACACTCTGTCACGAACGAGCATTACATTATCCTCAGTTTCAGGGTCGGGGCCGTTTTCGGCAAGCGGCTTTTCGTGGCCTAGCTTTTTATCGTCATAGGCAGGCTTGCCCTGCAAAGGCATAAGGTCTGCCCACCAATCCATGACCTGCTGATTTTTGGAGAAAAATCTATGTCCGCCTATATCCATGCGGTTGCCGTTATATCTCACTGTCTGTGATATTCCGCCCATTGCCTGCGAGCCTTCGAGTATGGTCACGTCATAGTCACCGCTGTTTTTAAGAAGCTCTATTGCCGCAGTCAGACCGGCTGGGCCTGCGCCTATAATAATTACCTTTTCCATGTGTTATCCTCTCCTGTTTAGACTTTATTTTTATCAAATATAATAAATTTTCTGCCTGCAAAGTTCCATATGAAAACTATCACTGTGGAAACGAGTTTGCCCACAAGATAATATTTATCCTGCGGGAGAAGTGTGCCGAATATGAGCTTTGAAGCAAGGATATCCTTAAAAAACCATATTATTGCGGCGTTTATGCCAAGTCCCACAACGCCCACGGCGGCAAATGCCGCAAACTCTGCAAGACGGTTTTTTATCTTTGAATTTTTGAATATCCAAAACGTACTCAGGGAATAATTCACCAAAAGTCCTGCCACGAAAGAGATAGTCGCGGCAATGACGGGGTCGAAGCGGCAAAGCTCCACAAGTGCGGTCATAATGCCGTAATCCACCACAAAGGCAAAGCCGCCCACAAAGACGTATCTGAAAAACTGTATGAATGTATTATCGGTATCACCCGAAAAAAGCTGTTTTATCTTCATTTTTTATGTTCCGTTCTGAAAAGTTTCTTGTGGGCAACACTGCAAAAAGTGAGCCCACTATATATAAGTACGTTTTAAAAAGGCAAAATGTCGCTATTTTTTTCAAAATTCTATCTTTCGCACAAATATATGACGCTGTTTTTGTACATGGTGCTTAAACACAAAGTTCATAAAGCATCAATTAATATTATACAACTTTTTCTTCATTTCGTCAAGTAAACTTGTGCAAAAACAAAAAATGGACGGTTTTATCCGTCCACTGAGGGTGTATGAAAATTTTTGCCGATCGGTCAATGACAAAAAGAGGGCGACCAAAGGTCGCCCATACAAGTTTTTTCAGAACCATTACAGGTCATATTCTGTTATGAGGTTTAAGTCTTTTATCCTCATACATATATTTATCTGCGATGTGCATTACATCGTCAAACCAGAAATTTTCTACCGGAGCAATGGCTGCGCCCACGCTTACTGAGAGGACATAGGATTTTCCGCTTCGTCTGTTCAGCTCTGCCATTTTATCCTTTATCTCTTCCTTGACCTGCTCGGCAAGGTCTGTATCAACTATAGCAAAAAGGGCAAGCTCATCTCCGCCAAATCTTCCGCAGACCTTATTCTCAATGCTCACGCTGTCGATAGCATTTGCGGCGGCTCTTATGGCATAGTCGCCTGCCTCGTGGCCGAAATTATCGTTTATGTATTTAAGTCCGTCAACGTCCACTGAGACCACCAATGCAAGCTGGTCGTTTCTTCGTGGGAGAGTTTCAAGGGCATTATAAAAGCCAGTACGGTTATAAAGCCCTGTTAGCATATCGTGACGGTACATTTCTTCGATATGCTTTGTCATATACTTCTGATAGGTGACGCTTCGGAAGCTGCCCAAGGCGGTATTTAGGGAATTTACATAGAGTGGTATTTTAAAATACTCGTTGAGCATGACAGGAAAATAGAAGCAGGCATAGCCAAGTGGTATGCCGATATAGGCAAGTGCGGAGAATATGAGGGGGACTTTATAGTCCATTATATTCTCTATATCGGGAATGATGTTGGTGCGGTCAAAAGGCTGTGGGATATCTCTATCTTCCACGGCACGGCTCCGCAAAAGTATCATTTTATCGCTAAAAAGCGGTTCTCTATTGCTTACACGAGGGTCTTTACGTTCGTCAAAGAAATCACCATTCACCACAACAGCCATATCGCCAAAAGCATACTCTTTCAGCAGTGTAGCAAGAGTCTTAGGAGTTTCGCAATTCATGATATTCACTGCAAGCTCATAGAGGACACGCTCCTCGTCCTGATAGCGGTTCATTCTGTCTCTGAGTATTCTGATATACTCCCCTGTATTTATCTGCTCGACTGATGGTTTACATCCGCAGGAATTTTCAACGGACAGATCATAGTCTACTGTATATATCTTTTCGGGCTTTTCACCAGCCAAAGCTTTACTTATAACATCAATGATGGTTTTAGCGGTATCATCATAGCTACAGCCGCTTGTTGTAAGCATAGGAGTGCAAAAATTAGCTTCTTCTGAGCCGTCAAAGCCTGTTATGATAATATCCTCCGGGATCTTATAGCCCCTTCTTTGAAACTCAGCCCCTGCGGCTATAGCCATCATATCATTTGCACAGATGATCGCTCTTGGGACTTTATTTTTTTCTATCATATCGTCCACTGCTTTCAAAGCAGGAACAGACCAATAGTCACCGTAATAAAAGACATCATTTCTGAATGGGATATCATACTCCTCGAGTAGCTTTCTGAAAACTGCTATACGCTCTTCTGAATTTTCTTCGTCTTTTCTGCCTGCGATAAAGCCTATATCTCTTACACCATGCTGTTCTATCACATGGCGAACCACTTGTTCAAAGCCTTTTGCATAGCCGAATTTGATGCTTATACAATCGTCATGCTCTACGCCAACTGATATGACAGGCTTACCATATTTGGCGGCGTCCATTCTGATTTTTGTCATTACATTCTCAGCATACACACCTTCTTCAAAGGTCACGACGGCATCTGTTATATTATAATCAATAAGGTCAAACACAGACTGCTCGCCTTTTTCAGACAGAGTCTTCCAATAAAGGTCTGAGCAGGTGTGATATACAAACAGCCTGTAATCGTTTTCAACAGCAAAATTATTAAGAGCCCGTATGATTCTATAATTACGCTCATCATAGACTTTACACATACAGACCGCAATTATTTTGATGTTACCGATCATACAGCACAGCTCCTTTCCTATAAATTCAAACACAGTGTTATTATAACATGATTTAATGAATAAATCAAGAGAAAATCGGACGATTTTTAAGAAATTAAGACATAGTTTCGCACACTTGATTAAATAATTAAAGAAAAGGAGCAGGCTGTTAATCCAGTCTGCTCACATCGTTCCATGACCTTACACGCTGATAAGACATTTTATGCTGTTGGAGATACTCGTCGGTATTTTCGGGAGGGCTGGCGATATCCTGTGGTTTATCGCTTGTAAAGATATCCTCATAATCGTTAGTTATGACCTTATCGTCCTTTTGGTTATCCAGCAATTTTTGCAGGTTTTCGGTCATTTTATCACGGGAAAGCCCCTCGAAGTCTATACGCTCTTTTCTGCCGTCGAAGGGAAAGTTGGGGAGTTTACGCATGAAATTAAGGTCAGACACAGTTTTTGCGGTGATGACAGCGGCTACTATAAGGTAGGCGAGCATAACGAAAGTATCGCCTGACACGCTGTCGAAAAGGGCGAATTTCAGACCCATATATAATATCATCACGGCAGGGGAGGCGACTATCAATTTAGTTGTATCCGCCATGAGCAAAGCTCCGCTTGCGGCAAACGCCGCATAGTTAAAAAAAGCATTTGAGCTTGCATCAAAAAATGCGAACATCGCACTTTCCGCCGCAAAAAAATTCGCCCATCCCATCATTCCGTATATTATAACCGCAGGAATAAGCAACGCAAAGGTAAAAGCTGCAAATCGCCGCTGCCTTTTTATAAGCCTGCGGAAATGCCTGCGAAGAGTTTCGTCAGGCAGTGTTTTATAGTCGGCTCTCAGATCAAACATTTCCATGTTATGTCACCTCCTGAATTTATTATAGCATTGGGGGAGGGGATTGTCAAATGGTTTCTGTGGGTGTTAGCACAAACCATGTAGGGGAGCGGCGCAATTTCTGCTTTGCAGAAATACGACGTCCCGATATTTCTCGCCCGTTAAATTATTGGAGAATTTCACAATAATGTCACTCCCCGAATAATTCAACATCAAAGATACAAAAAATACAGCAGTATTCCTCCGAGTGGGACGCCGAGGGCGTCGTCCCCTACAATCCTGAATTTACAGCAAACTCCAAGCACAGGCGAACAATGTTCGCCCCTACATCTCATTCGGGCAAGTTCCTGCCGCCGCAAAATCGCTTCGCTCGGTACTGACTTTTACCTTGTGCTTGTGCACAACTTTGGTCAGCTATGCCAATTCCTCATTCCTCATTCCTCACTCCTCATTTAACTCCGCTCCTCACTTAGCCTCGCCCCTGATTTATTCAAATGTAATCGTTTTATACCTATTGCATTAATTTGCTTTTTGTTGTATAATATATTTGTTAATATATACAGCCATTTGGCAAAATCAAGATATGAAAGGACCTTATTACTATGAAGAAATTCCTTGCGGCGGCTCTTGCTCTTTGCATGACAAGCGCTGCTCTCACAAGCTGCGGTGATTCAAACAGCTCTTCTGCTGCTGACTCAAACTCCGCTGCGGCAAACTCTCAGGCTTCCGATTCAAGTGCGGCTGATACCGAAAGTGTTTCAGACAAGCTTCTTGCTGAATATCCTGCATCTACGGAAAAGATAGATGTTAAAAACGGTGCTACTGAGAACATGATCGCCAGAAGCGTTATCAACGAGGGCGACACTTCCCGTCTTGCGGCTAAGCTCGACTACGCTCTGCAAAATCCTAAGGAGACAACAAAGATCTGTTTCATCGGCGACTCTATCACGGCAGGTTCGGGTGCTAACTCCTCAACTAATCAGTATGTAAACCAGTTCAAGAGCTGGTGGGAGGAAAACATAAGCTTCTATGTTGATGTTACTAATGCCGGTATCGGTGCAACTGACTCATACATAGGTGTTCACAGGGCACAGCGTGACGCTTTGGAGGCTAAGCCTGACATTATCGTTATCGAGTTTATCAATGACGCTGATGATGAATTTTATGAGTCCTGCATGGACAGCCTTGTAAGAATGTGTCTTGAGCAGGACAACAATCCTGCAGTTATGATACTTGAGCCTTCAACTGAGGGGGGTACATCTCCACAGGCTGCACATCTCAAGGTAGCACAGGCTTACAACATTCCTATGATATCTTATCATGACGCTGTTATGCCTGAGATAGAGGCTGGCAACTTCACATGGGCTGACATTTCACCTGACAACGTTCACCCTAATGATGACGGACACGTTATAATGGCTTCACTGCTCACAAAATTCGTTGGCAACATAAAGGACAATATTGACAGCATTGACAAGGAAGCAAAGGCATTTGACACAAGCACTGTTGCACCGACGGGCGATGTATTCGCTGACGCTACTATCGGAAGCCGTCAGACAGAGGACATTGTAAAGACAACTGACGAGGGAACATTCACAGATGTTACAACGTTCCAGAAGTTCACAGACGGTTGGGGAACAACAACAGGCGGCACTATCAAGTTTGAGATAACTGCAAAGAACATTGGTATGATATACTACATGACAGTTGACGGCAAGTCCGGCGTGGCTGCTGTAAAGGTCGATGGCGAGGACGTTGCGACTATCAACGCTGACTTCACAAGCGGCTGGGGCAACTACGCTAAGGCACAGCAGATATACTCATCTGACGAGGTGGCTACTCACACTGTTGAGGTAACTGTCGTTGATGACGCAAAGCCTAACTTCCAGATACTTAACTGGCTTATTTCATAAGGATCTATAATAATATTTTGGCGGATACGAGAGTTCGTATCCGCCGATTTTTGTTTTCATTTATGTTATATGAATTAAATAGGACACAAAATATTTAGTGAAAACTAAGCAGCCAGCTTAACAAAAACGAAAATAGATATGATATAATAAATATGCTGAAAGAAACAAACACAGCGATAACTTATTGATCCCCTTAATAAGACTTCTCCCGACAGGTTTTCCGACTGTCGGGAGTTTTTTTGCATATTAGTTTTCTTTTTGTTCTGTGATAATATCCGAAAGCTTATTTATCAGATCTTCAGGCACGTTGTAGTAACACTTATTTATCTTTACGTTATACGCATCTGCCATCGTTTGTCTGACAATTATGCTATATTCTTTACCGTCTGATACTTTCCACTGAGCAGTACCCTTTGAAAGCATTCCATTTTTTGCTGTATTTTCATCGACCGCATAGCTTAAACTTTCGTTGAGGAGCTGGCGAAATTCTGTTATAGCCGTTTCATCTGTTATATCCCAGTTTTTCCCCTTTGCATATGGGTCGCCATACTCGGCAGACACGCCAAAGCCATTTATATTGCTGAAATCAAGTTCTGTGATACTATCATTGTCCACCGAAGCTTCACTTTGTTCAGTGCTTTCACCGAGCACAACAGAGCTGTTTGCAGGCGTTGGGGCGGCACTGCTTTCTGTGGTATTTCCGCAGGCTGTCATTACAGCTATTCCTGACAAAGTGAAAATAAATAATATTTTATATTTCGTTTTGTTCATAATATCGCCTCCATAACAGTTTATTTACATTTTGTAAGATATACTATGCCATCACAATAGTTGCTGTTAATCACTACATTATCATTACCCCAGCCATCATTTACTATATACCATTTATAGATAATCTTATTACCATTATATCGTAGTTTTGTCCCATATGCTACAACCCAATGGCCTTTATAAATAGGGTGATTTGCCAGACCCGCAATTACTGGAGTATTTAACGCATTCACATTGTAATATGTCATTCCCCAATAATCACCCGAACGTCGTGTAACTGTTTCAAGCGATGTTAATGACGTAACTTGTTTATACGCTTTTTCTATGCCAGAAGTTAATTCTTCATAATTAGTTCCAATTTTTTGGGGTTCAATTATTTTTCTTAAAGTTTCAAAGGCTTTTTGGGGATCGTTAGCATATGCAGATTTCAAATAATCATGAGACACATAATCATAATAATAGAATAACAGAATAGTCGTAGCTAAAGAACCACAAGCGTTTAAATCGCCTCCATTGTAATTTAAAAGTCTCGTTTTTCCCTTTACTGTCCATGAAACATCTCTAATATTTGAGGTTGAACTGAATGTCTGAATAGAATATTCGGACGATTCTATTGGCTCAAAATCAAAATCACTGACATTATTACCAGTAGTGATATCAAAGAACTCACCATTTTCTTCTGTCACATATTCTAACGGACCGCCATAATAGACAATATCGTCATAATTTGCATATGGTGACTCTGCTGTTGGACTATACTCTATAATGCAATCATTTACATCATAGATGATATATCCATTCTCACAGTCTAAACAAGTTGCCACTTGTTCATTTTCCTGATTAAGTAGCTGGTGTCTGTTCACAATATCGCCCATGTTATCATTCTCAATGGTGTATTGAATCATACTAGGCACAGAATAGTAGCTTTCATTTGAGTAAGCTAACACATCAGTTGACATTGTTCCCATGATAGCAAAAGCTAATACTGTTGATATAATTTTTTTCATAATATCGCCTCCTGTAATAATTATACTCGAATTGGATAATTACTACAATTGACAATTTTAACATATTACTTGTTTATGTTTTGTACAATTTACTAAATAAATCTAAATATTATTAAAAATCGTCAAAAAAATCGGCAGCAGGCACATGATAGCGTCTGCTGCCGATAGTTTTATATTGTTTTAAGCATTAAAGCAATTATCCAAGAACAACAACGATGTTTGTCTGCTCTGTCATCTTGCACTCGCATACGAAGTTGCCTTCAACTGCTTCGCCGTTGACTGTCATAGACTTTACGCCGCTCTGAACGTGGTCTGGGTTCTGAATGTCGATAGAAAGGTGCTTGCCACGGAAGTTCTTTTCGATCTTGAAGCCGTCCCATGTGTGTGGGATAGATGGGCTTATTACAAGTCCCTCTGCGTTTGGTCTCATACCGCAGATACCCTCTACGCAGCCTACCATTACTGTTGAGCCTGTACCTGTCAGCCAATGAACGTGTGAACGTCCTGCATATGGTGAACGTGTTGACTCTGTAAACTGACCGTGAACGTATGGCTCAAGTATTCTTACTTCTGCCTTATCGTTCATGTTAGCAGGTGAGGACTCGAGGAAGTACTCGAATGCTCTGTCACCGTGACCGAGAAGTGACTCTGCAAGGATAGCCCAGCCCTGTGTCTGTGAGAAGATACCACCGTTCTCCTTTGTATCAGGGTTAAAGATGTGCATGAGAGCACCGTCAAAGTAATGATCTACATAAGGTGGCTCCATGATCTTTACGCCAAATGGAGTATTGAGTATCTCGTGTACCTTTTCCATAGCAGTTTCAGCCTGCTTATCAGATGCGAAGCCTGAGATAACTGACCATGACTGTGGGTTGAGCCACATTGAAGCCTCTGGATCCTTCTTAGCGCCAACGATCTCGCCGTTCTCTCTGTAGCCTCTGATAAATCTATCCTCGTCCCAGCAAGCTTCAAGGCTCTTGCCGAGTTCAGGCTGTACCTTGTCGATATAAGCAGCGTACTCATTATCGCCTCTGTCAAGAGCATAGCCCTTGATGATGCTCATTGCATAGTAGAGCTGGAATGCAACGAATGTTGACTCACCCTTCTTGCCAAGTCTGAGGCAGTCGTTCCAGTCAGCATAAAGACCTGCCGGCATTGTATGAGCGCCAAGTCTTTCCATTGAGAAGTTGATAGCTCTCTTAAGATGCTCGTAAACTGTATCCTCGCCGCCGTTTGCGTATACGATAACCTCATCGAGGAACGCCTTGTTTCCGCTCTCGCCGATATACTTATTAACTGTTGGGAAGAGCCAGAGAGCGTCGTCTGCTCTATAGCATGGGTGACCTGTTTCCTTAGCGTAGATAGAGTTCTCATCGTTCTCGTCCGGGCAAGTTTCATGGCCTGCCTTGTGGTCGAACTTAACAAGTGGAAGTCCGCCGCCGTTATCTACCTGTGCAGAGATCATAAATCTGATCTTCTCAGCAGCAAGCTCAGGATTGATATGGATAATACCCTGGATATCCTGAACTGTATCTCTATAGCCATAGCCGTTTCTCAGACCGCAATAGATGAATGACGCAGCTCTTGACCAGATAAATGTGATGAAGCACTGATAAGCGTTCCATACGTTTACCATGTTATTGAACTCGTCAGAAGGAGTTTCGATCTGGAAGTTATTGAGCTGACCATGCCAGTAAGCGATAAGCTCCTTTACCTCAGCGTCTACCTTGCCAGGCTCGTTATATGCAGCGAGTATCTCGTCTGCTACCTTTGGATTCTTCTGACCAACGACATAGATTATCTCCTTTGTTTCGCCAGGAGCAAGGATAATGTCAGACTGAAGAGCGCCACAAGCGTTTGAGTTATAGTTGAGCTTGTTATCGCAGAAGCCTCTTTCAACTGCAACAGGGTTGCCGTATGTTCTGTAAGAGCCGATAAAGCTGTCCAGATTACCGTTATAAGCGGAAACAGGAGCGCCAACTACGCCGAAAAATCTTTCTCTCCAGTTAGAGCCGTTCTCGTCCTTACCGCTGTTCTCATTGATGTGCTGAACGATCTTATTGCCCTCAAAGCTTGTTCTTGTGATGAACAGAGTATACTGGAGGTTTACCTGATCCTGCTCATAGTTGTTCTCGTTTGTGAACTCTACAAAGCCGAATGTTGAAAGGTTTCTGTATCTGTCAGAGTTATTTGTGATCTTAGTTCTCCATACTTCATATGTTTTGTTCAGAGGAACATAATATGTAAGCTCAGAGTGGATATCTGCATAGTCAGACTTGATAGTTGTATAAGCTGTACCATGGTGGCACTCTGTCTTATACTGATCGAGAGGCTTGCCTACAGGCTGCCATGTGCATGACCAATAATCCTTGGCGTCGTTATCTCTGATGTAGATATATCTGCCAGGAAGACCGATATTTGAATTGAAACGGTAACGGATTATTCTTCCGTTAGCACCGCTCTTTACAAAGCTGTATCCGCCGCCGTTGTTGGATACGATAGCACCGTACTCAGGTGAGCCGAGATAGTTAGCCCAAGGTGCAGGTGTGTCAGGTCTTGTGATGACGTATTCCTTGTGTTCAAGGTCAAAATAACCATACTGCATATTTTTTATACGCTCCTTTTCAATATTTTAAAGTTGTAAACGTTTCACCAAAATGGCGTAAACGTTTCCCTCATAGATCCCGTCATTATTCATAACGCTTATATTATTTTAGCATACTTCCGATAGCTTTACAAGGGGGTAAAGCCAAAAAAATGGGCGTATTTTCAAAAAACTTTTTCGGGATTGTAGACTTTTGAAACTTAAACGATTGAAAATCGTCATGCTTTTTGTCATTGTCCAAAACGCACTAATAACTGATATTTATTTGTATATATTGGATATTGACGGCAGTGCTTAAATATGGTATATTGTGTATATAATAAATTATAGGAGGTTTACCATTATGAACATTAAAGGAAGAGTTTTAGCTATGGTTTCTGCTTGTGTTGTGATTTTCTCACAAAGTTCAATCGCAACGTTTGCTCTTGATAACCAGGAGGTTCTTACATTACCAACTTCTGTTTCAGATTTAACCAGCGCTGAAAACATGGGACAAGTGGTTAAAATTCACAACTTACATGGAGCAGATGAAGGAACCATTGCTTTCTGCGCTGAAATGGAGTCGGGATATGTGATATATGATTTGTCAGGAAATACAATAGAGTATAGTCCTACATCATCATCTCCATATAGCGACTTACAAGGCGATTTATATTATGCTGGTCCACTTGAATACTTGACTAAAACAAGCACTGATTACAAAAATTTGCGAACAGGTGAGATTTTAACAGACGAGCAATTCAACGAAGTTACTGAGAGTTTTACTAATGAGAGCATAAAACTTTCATCAACTAATTTTATAAGTTCAAGTGCTTCCAGGGCTAATTCAGGATTGCACACAACGGTTTCAAAAGTATCTGGAACACCTAGAAAACTGAACTACAACACATCTAATCAATGTGGGGCGTTAGCAGCTGTTATCAACTTATGCTATATTGATGACTACAAAGACAACAATTGTTTGAGCGATTCTTATTCTAATAATCCCAGAAGTCTTTTCAACACCCTTAACAATTATATTCCGAGAGAAACAAGCCGAAATGGAATAATAAATGGACTTAGTAACGCAAAAAAGGATAAAATATGTAGTTTTACTTCATCGCCTGATGCTTACTATGGCGGTGATTCATGGGGATTTTGTTTTTACAGGATACTCACGTCAAATTCTCCAACCATATTACTTATTATAAAGCATCCTAATTATGGCGGAAAAAATGATAAAAATCATTGGGTACTAACATATGGCATTGTTCAATGCTTCGATAATAATAATAAATTAGTTGATAAATATTTTATTGTTAACGATGGGTATGGAAAAAATGATATACGGATTCATTACACATATCAGGACGACTGTGTTTACATTTAAGGGTAGGTGACAAAACATGAAAAAGACAGTTTATTTGGTTTTAGCGCTCTCACTGCTTCTTTGCTCATGCTCACAGACAACAGACAATGATAACAAAAGCAAGGTCAATGACAGCAGTACAGTTGTGACAACAGCTTCTACAACAATGACAACTACCACAACTTCATCATCAAAGGTTGATGAAAATGCTGAAATTTCGGCATATTATATTCATCACTGGTATGGAGAAGAGCCATATGAGATAACAGACAAGGACACTATCCACAAGATAACTGCATGGATAGAGAATGCTAAATCGGTATGCAAGGATTATCCTTACATTGACGGCTTAGAATACGGTGGCGCAGACTCTTATGGAATCTCTCTCGAAAAGGATGAATCAAGTGATGCGTATGAGAGCATTTGTGTTATCGATGTTTCACAGTATTCGTGGGACACCTCAGGCGGTATGCACTCTGAAAGTAAAATATGCAATTTTAGCATAAAAGATGATACAGGCGAATTTCAGGATTACAATTTGCCAAAGGAAATGATAGATGAAATAATGTCCCTTATAACAAGACCTAATGTTGAATAGCATACAACACATACAAAACCAGCGTGTATCTTCGTGATACACGCCGGTTATTTTTTGATGTATTATGATACCTTGAGCCATGCGCAGGCAAAATCAAGTGCTTCATAAAGGCTTGATTTCTCTGCCACCTTAACTATCTGCTTATTCGGAGGCAGTGTGCTGTCTGTTGCAACTTTTCTTATTCTTACCTTATTTGCAACGTCGATACCGCCGACCTTTTCTGTAGAAAGTATTTCTATCATGACTACAAACTCGTCATACATATTTCCAAAATAGATATTATTACCTTTTCTCACCAGAGGAACGCCCTTATAGGTGAAAAAAGCTTTCTTTTCTTCTGCCATTTATCTCTCCGCCTTTCTCATAATATATTTCTCTTTTTGTTTACTATTTTATTATACCATACTTTTCACATAATTAAAAGAGCTTTTGACAACTTTTTTGCGCAGGTTTTCAGCCTTGCTTTATGTGGGATACATATTGTATCACATATTCTTTGCGAAAGCTGTCGAAACATATCCGTAGGGGCGAACGCTGTTCGCCCGTCAGATCATATGCTTAGCATGGGATATGCGTTTTAATAGTTATCGTCCACAGCCTCGCCTTTAAGAAGTCTGTCCATATTTGCAACGAACGTATCTACCCAAGTTGACTGTATTCTGAATGAGGTTTCACCATTTAGCTTGACTACAGAACGTCTTGAAGAATCCTTATAAATCTCCATAACGTCCTTTTTGCCGTCCTTGCGGTCGAATGTTACAGTCAGATAGCTTTCGCCCTCAGGGTCTGTGAAGTATATCTCATTTGTCGGGCAACCCATAAGATACTGATAGAAGGTCTTAAAGTTGTCAACGTCAAGCTCCTTGCCGTCTGTTGTGACCTTTGTTACCTGTGCGGTAGTTTTGCCGTCAGAATCTGTATCAGCACTTGTGCCTGAGCTTTCCACCTCATAAACGGTCTTTTTACCATTATAGACTACCTCAACGTTCTTAAGGTCAACAAGGTAGTTTGAAGTCATAAGGCTTGTGATAACGTCCTCTGCTTTGATCGTTGCCCATGGAAGGTTATCGGCTGAAACGAGGTATATAGCGTCAACGCCCTTTACGCCCTCAAAGTAGCAATAATATGCAGACACTGTATCTGTTGTTTCACTGCTGTCACCTGCGGTAGCATAGACAGGGTCGCCTATTTTAAGAGTATAGTCATAGCCGTCTCCCGAGAGTCTTACTGTTGCGAACGGGTCGGAAAGTCCATGCTCCTTCATTGCAGTTTCATCAGGTGCGATGACCTCACAGCTCTGTGCTGTAAGTCCCCACATACCATGGGTAGTTGCTGAAGAATTTGTGATGTTCAGGTATGAGAAGATAGGCTCTGTCATTACCTGACCTGAAAGTCCCTCTATCTCGTTAGGGTTATTTTCAAACGCCATTTCATAGTCCAGATCTTTTCTTGTAACTGTTTCCTTGCCATAGTCAGGCCAATCGTCGTCAGCCGGCTTTGTGAGCAAAGTAAGGTTCGCATATGCGGTCACTGGATCTGTATAGTATGAAAGCTTTGTTCCCATTACCATATAGACGGTCTTTTCATCGTCAAGGCTCACATATCTGTATCTTTCGTTGCTTGGTGAAACAGAGCCTACATGAAGGGTAGTGGCAGTGCCGTCGCTGTATTCAACTGTGAGATCTGCTGTGGGCTTATCAAGACCGTATTTTGACATATCCTCAACGTTTTCTTCAACGAGCTTTTTCGCCTTGAAGCCGTCAAGATTCGATATCATGGAAGCCTCTGCGGTGGCATTTGCATTGAGAGTGCCAAGCTCAGGTATGCTCCATGTGGATTTACCTGACTCGGACTTATTAACGGAATACTCGCCATGTTCGTTTGAAACCTTTACGCTTGTTATATCGTCGCTTGACTTTGTAAGGATAACAACGCTCTCGTCCTGACTTGAAACTGCCGCTGTTGACGATGAGCTGGAGTCTGCGTCTGATTTGCCTGAGGTGGAATTGAGAAACGCCATTACTCCCACCAGACAAGCGGCTGTGACTCCGCAGATAATGATACCCTGCAATTTACCATTCATTTGTGATTACCTCTGTGTTTTACTTATTCTTTCTTCTTGCCCAGATAACGATACCCACTATAAGAACTACAACAGGTACGCCAAGGCAGAATGTCCATTTAAGAACTGTTTTCTGCTGCTGAGTGATATCGAAAACATTGCCTGTGATAGTTTTTGGTGTGATAGTGATACCTGCGGTCTTTCCGGTAAGGCCGTTTATAACGCTTATGAAATACTCGCTGTTCTGATACTGTGAATACTGCAAGTAGGTATCAGACAGCATACCCTCTGAACCTACTGCGATAACATTGCTATAGAGAGTTTTGTTATCGTCTGTAAATTTTGCCTTTGAGCCGACAGCCATATAATTCTGCTGACCCTTTACCAAAGCATCGCCTATATTCACCTGACCTGTGGTCTGTGATATATCAACATTTGCGGTATAGGCAGAATCTGAGGACTTGAGGTAGGCGTCTGTGGACACCATATCCTGCTCGTCAAAGAGTGTGTTTACAGGACGGCAGAGTGCTGAAAGGATAGCCGGGTTCTCTGTAGAAACGTCCTGAGTGAAGTTATCGGAAACATCTGACGAAACTGTCACGCAAGGTGAGTTATAATACTTGCCTGAGTCGCTTTCGCAGATAACTCCCTTGCCGACAGAAAGTCCATACTCTGACAGGAACTCATCAAGATTCGGGGTGTCCTCCTGACCATAAGAAGCGATATAGAGGAGCTGTTTGCCAAGATTTCCGTCATTATTGAGGAAGTCGCTGACCTTTTTGATATCCTCCTCCAGATAGTCAGTCTTAGGAGCAGGGATAACCACAACGTCTGTATCGGCAGGGATATCCTCGGAGGTTATATCCACTGTGTTCACGTTATAGCCGTTAGCTGTAAGAAGCGTCTGGAAATATGTGAGCTGTGTAAGCTCGCTTCTGCCTGTGAGGATAGAAACATAGACAGGGTTAGGGTCTGTTACTGTCATAAGTGCAGAAGTGAAAGCCTGCTCTGCGTTCGAGGACTCAACATAGCTGCCGTAATAGGACAGGAATGAAAGGTCGCCGCCTGCCTGCTGGGCAAGGGTATCTATGCTGTAGCCTGATTGTGACAGCTTCTGCTCGAACTCGTCTGTGAATGTAAGAAGGTCGAGCATACCGAGCTTTCTTGTTCGGCTTATCTCTTTGCCGTCAACCTTTGTTTTTGTTTCAAATATCATATCGAACTGGCTGATAGTATCGGTATACTCCTTAACGATCTCAGGGTGTGAGTCGATGTCAACGAAACGATATGTGATATGGTGATTGAGCTTACAATAGTTTTTCAAAAGCTCAACAGCCTGCTTATTATAAGAACTGTAATTTGTATAAGTATTCTCGTCTGCGAAGATAGTTACCTGAACGTCTACGTTCACTTTCTTTACATAATCCTCTGTATCGTTTGAAACTGAATATATCTTATTGCTTGTCAGGTCGATAGTGATAGGATATCTGTCAAAAAGCATTGTTGTGACAACATTCACCAGGACAAGCAGAGCGACAAAAACGCAGGTGAACACTGTTGCCATTGTTCCATGCTTGAGCTTTTTGGCATTGAACTTTTTGCCGTCCTTTGTCTTTTTCTCTTTTTTATCTTTCTTTTTGTCTTTATCTTTTTTATCCTTTTCTGTATCCTTTGGAGCGGTCTTTGCTGCCTTTTCGTCTGCCACAACATCTTTAAGCAGGTCTGCTCCTGATACAGAGATCTTTTCGTTATTATTCTCTTCCATTTAAACAGCCCTCCTTTAGCCCCAGCGGCGTTTTTCAAGCACTCTCACCGTGAGGAAAAGAAATGCCACTATTGCACTCAGAAAGAACACAACGTTAGAAAAATCAAAAAGTCCATAGGTGAATGAATAATATCTCTCGCCGAATGACACCTTTTCGCACACTGTTGTGAGCCATTCAAAAGGCAGAAGATTGCCTATAGTTGACAGGAACGACACGAAGATAAGTGCGATAAAGCTTATTACTGCGGCAACTATCTGGTTTTCTGTGAAAGATGAGCAGAAGATACCGATAGCGATATAAGCACCGCCAACAAGTGCCAGAGCGACGATATTGCCCACAACGACGTTCCAGTCAGGCGTACCGAAAGCGGATACGATAACTGCGAAAACGCCTGTGATAGCGATAGCTATGATATAGATAAGAAAAGCGGCAAGGAATTTACCTACAACTATGCTGCCAAGACCCACAGGGGCGGTGAGCAGACACTGGTCTGTTTTTGTTCGCTTTTCCTCGGATATGGTCCTCATGGTGAGGACAGGTATAAGCACTATTATGATTATAAGAAGCGCACTGAAAACGGAATCAAGTCTTGTATAGCCGCTTTCAAGGCTGTAGTTTGCAAACATTACGCCTGAATAGGCATAGAATGCCGCAAGGAAAATATAACCGATAGGTGAGGTAAAATAGCTTCTTACCTCTCGTCTGAATATTGCGCCCATTAGTCATTTCCCTCCTTATCGGAAGTATTTTCAAGGGCAGGCAAAGCCTCGCCCATTGTGAGCTTGAGGAATATATCTTCAAGTGAAAGCTCGGAGGTCTTAAGTTCAAGCATATACCAGCCGTTTTTAACAACTGTTTCAAAGACGTCACGTCTGATATCCACGCCTTCTTTTGCCTCTATTCTTATATCGTTCACGCCGTCTTTATGGCTTGCGTCGCAGATGACTTTTTCAACGCCCTTTATGCCCTGCATTGCTCTGACGATCTTATCCTTATCGCCCTGTATCTTTGCAGTGAGCTTATGCTCGCCTGAGAGCTTCTGTGAGAGGTGTTCCTCTGTATCGTTTGCGACGACCTTGCCCTCGTTGATAACTATTATCTTATCGCAGACAGCCTGCACCTCAGAGAGGATATGGGAAGAAAGGATAACGGTATGATTTTTGCCGAGCTTTCTTATAAGAGTTCTTATCTCGATTATCTGCTTAGGGTCAAGACCTACTGTAGGCTCGTCCAAGATAAGAACCTTTGGGTTGCCGATAAGAGCCTGAGCAAGACCTACTCTCTGTCTATAACCTTTTGACAGGTTCTTGATTATTCTGTTATAAACATGGTCTATCTTTACAAGTCCGCATATATCTTTAAGATGCGAAACCTTTGGAAGCTTACACTTTTTAAGGTCATAGACAAAATAGAGATATTCTTTTACGGTCATATCCATATAAAGGGGCGGAAGCTCAGGGAGATAGCCTATCTGCTTTTTAGCCTTGATAGGGTCTTCAAGGATATCTACGCCGTCTATAAGGGCTTTGCCGTCTGTACAGGATATGTAGCCTGTAAGGATATTCATGGTGGTGGATTTTCCCGCTCCGTTAGGACCGAGGAAGCCGAGAACTTCGCCGTCCTCAGCTTTAAAAGAGATATTATCGACAGCCTTTTTGTCGCCGTATCTCTTGGTAAGGTTTATAACCTCTATCATTTTATTTCCTCCTCTTAGGAAAAGCATTCATAAGTCTTTACAATTTTATAATACTTATGTGACAGGGGAGTGATAGCTGTACGAAATACAGAGCATTTTAAGTAAATTTAAAGTAGCAAATACTCAAAATGCTCCGCTGTTGAATTATTTATCTGTTTAAAAGCGATGTATCTATGTAATTTGTAGGGGAGCGGTGCAATTTCTGCTTTGCAGAGATCCGACATCCCACTTGTTTGGAAATAATTTCGCCCCTACACATATTCAACATTTTCGTAGTTTTTTATTATGACAGCTTCTCAATGCCCTTTCTTATTCTTGCAAGAGTATCCTCCTTGCCGATGAGATATGATATCTCAACACCGCCTCCCGGAGTGAACGCCTTACCTGAAACTGCAACTCTCAGAGGCCACAGAACGATACCGTTCTTTACGCCAAGCTTGCCGATAAGGTCAAAGAGTGCGTCATGGATATTTTCCTCTGTCCAATCCTCAACGCCCTCGAGTACAGGGAGAACTTCTTTGAGAGATTCCAGAGAATTTTCAGGGTTCGTTTTCATCTTCTTATGTGTATAGAGAGCTATATCATACTCAGGGAGAGCGTCGATAAAGTCTACCATTTCAGGTATCTCTGTGAAAAGCTCTGTTCTTGCCTGCAAGAGCTTTGCGATCTCGTTAAGGTCAACGTCCTCTCTATGAACGGACTGCTTGATATAAGGGATAGCATACTCAGCAAACTTCTCAGGGGTCATAGCCTTTATATACTTGCCGTTGATAGCTTTAAGCTTAGCAGGGTCAAAGATAGCAGGGGACTTAGAAAGTCCGTGGATATCGAATTCCTTAACAAGCTCTTCAAGTGAGAATATCTCGTTCTCGCCCTTTGGCGCCCAGCCAAGCAGAGCGATATAGTTTATAACGGCTTCTTTAAGATAGCCCTTTTTCATAAGATCCTCATAGGAAGCGTCGCCGTCTCTCTTTGAGAGCTTATGCTGTTTATCTTTCATGATATGCTCAACATGGATATAGGTTGGTATCTCCCAGCCGAAAGCCTTATAGAGCAGGTTATACTTAGGTGCAGAAGCAAGGTACTCGTTACCTCTAACAACGTGGGTGATACCCATAAGGTGGTCGTCAACGACGTTTGCAAAGTTATAGGTAGGCATACCGTCTGTCTTTATAAGTATCTGGTCGTCGAGAGTAGAGCAGTCAACAGTGATATCGCCGTAAAGCTCGTCATGGAAAGTAACTTCGCCCTCTGTAGGTATTTTCTGTCTGATAACATAAGGAACGCCTGCGTCAAGCTTTTCCTTTATCTCTTCAGGTGAGAGATTACGGCAATGTCTGTCATACATTGGAGCGATACCGCTTGCTTCCTGAATGGCTCTTACTTCCTCAAGTCTTTCCTTGTCGCAGAAGCAATAATAAGCTTCACCCTTTTCAACGAGTTCCTCGGCATACTTTTTGAACATACCCATTCTCTGTGACTGGATATAAGGGCCTACAGGTCCGCCGATATCAGGGCCTTCGTCCCAATTAAGACCAACGTCTTTAAGTGTTTTATAGATGACCTCAACAGCACCATCAACATAACGCTCCTGGTCTGTATCCTCGATACGAAGAATAAAATCTCCTCCGTTCTGCTTTGCAATAAGATAGGTAAAGAGTGCTGTTCTCAGGTTACCTATGTGCATATAACCTGTTGGTGAAGGTGCAAATCTTGTTCTTACCTTGTTCATTTATATCTTCCTTTCAAAATTAGAGTCTTATTTCATATCTTGCTCATCAAATGCAATTTTTACATATTTCGCAGGATTATTTGCAATATACTGCCTTATTTCTGCGTGTTGCTTTCTGTTTTTGATTATCGTATCATAAAAAGATTTTTGCCATATGGAATAACCTAGTTCTTTCGTGACAGCCTCTTTGAAATGTTTTATGACCCTTGAAAGTGTCGGTGTTTCACTTGTAGGGGCGAACAGTGTTCGCCCGTTTTTCGGCTGTTTTTCAATTTTGATTATAATATGCACATGGTCAGGCATGATACAAGACATCTCTACAAAAACGTCGGGATAGTGCTCAGATATCTCTGTGAGTTTTCTCTTTACAAGTTTTCCTGTAACAGAAAGTTTTGGGTGCAGAATTTCATTTGCAGTCAGCGGGCGAACACTGTTCGCCCCTACATTCTCCCACAGGACTTGGTATTTTTCAGTAACACATATCGTCACAAAATACAAGCCGTTCGCAGAATAATCATAACCCTCAAGACGTATTTTCTTTCGTCTTGGCAAATCTTCACTTGTCATATTTTATTTTCCTCAAAATATCTGACCGCCTGCTCTTTGTTTTTTGCTATCTCCTCACGGAGGCTGTCGAAGCTGTCAAACATTTTTTCGGGGCGGAGAAATTCATGCAGTTCAAGTTTTAGCTTTCTGCCGTAAAGATCCCCATGATAATCCATGATGAAGGTTTCTGCAAGGGGAGCTGTTTCAACATGGACGGTAGGCTTTACGCCTATATTTGTCACGCCTGCATACTTATTTTCGTCTATTTCAACAGCGGAGCAATAAACGCCGAATTTCGGCATTACCCTGCCCTTTGGTATCTGCTGATTTATCGTGGGGAAATCCCACGTTCTGCCACGCTGAAAGCCGTGTTCCACTTCAAGGCAGAATCCAAAATGATAACCCAGCATTTCATTTGCTTTGGCTATCTCGCCCTCACGGACGCATCGTCTTATCTCAGTGGAACTTATGACCTCGCCGCCCATGAGCAGTGGACTTACTATTTCCACATCTATATCATATTTTTCACCGAGCCTTTTAAGGTCAACAGCCTTGCCCTGTGCGCCTTTGCCGAATGTAAAATCGTTTCCGCACACTGCACCGCTGCAATTGAGCCTTTCTTTCAGCACCTTTTTCACAAAATCCTCCGGTGACATTCCTTTGAACTCTGCAAAATCAGGTGAGAAAAGCACTTCGACCCCAAGCTCTGCCATTTTTTTATGCTTTTCCTCGTCGCTCATAAGCATTTCTATCCTGCCGTCATGACCTTTTGAGGTCACTGTGTCGGTCTTGAAACAGAAAACTGCCGAATGTCCGTCAAGGCTCTGAGCCTTTTTCACAGCCGTTGTTATTATGAGCTGATGTCCTCTGTGGACTCCGTCAAAAAGTCCAAGAGCGCAAACTGTCCTTTTTTTGGGGATAAACCCGCTGTTTGTTATATCCGTCAAAATATCCCTCCGAATAAAACAAATTATCAGAAATTTTTGAAGCTTCTGAAGCTGCCCTCATGAAAAGCGCCGATACCGAGGAAGCTGTTATCACTGCCGTAGACACGGTAGAGCTTGTCCTCTGACAGATCTTTTATCCCTGTCTGCTCAGGTCTGAGCTTTACTCCGTTTCTATAAAGCTTTGTTTCCCACTGTCCAAGGGTAGTTTTTTCGTAGCTTTCAAAGGCTCTGTCAAGTGGGATAAGCATTTGTGGCAGCTTATCCTGCTCACAAATTTCGGCTATCTCCTCTATGGTATAGCAATCCTTTATATCGACGCCACCTGAATAGGAACGCTCAAGAGAAGTCATCATTCCGCCGCAGCCAAGCTTTTCACCTATGTCGCTGATAACGGAGCGTATATAAGTACCTTTTTCGCAATCAACTTTCATTACGCCCCTGCGTGAAGCTTCGTCATATTCTATTATATCAATGCTGTCGATATGGACAGCTCTCGGCTCACGCTCTATTTCTTTGCCTGCTCTTGCAAGCTCATAGAGCTTTTTGCCGTTCACTTTTATTGCAGAATACATAGGCGGCACCTGCATGATATCGCCTACAAAACTGCTTTTTGCACATTCAAGGTCGGCTCCGGTAACTGCCTTGTCGCTTGTTTTTAACGTCTTTCCTGTGCTGTCTAAGGTATCGGTGCTTACCCCAAGCTGAAAGCCTGCGGTATAGACCTTTCGTCTGTCGGGGATAATATCGCAGGCTTTTGTGGCTCTGCCAACGAAAACAGGCAGAACACCTGTTGCCATGGGGTCAAGGGTCCCTGAATGACCCAATCTTTTTATCCTTAGAACTCCTCTGAGCTTTGCGATAACGTCAAAAGAAGTCCAGCCCTCGGGCTTTTTTACAGGCAAAATGCCGCAGATATTATCCTTGCTGTTATCCAAGCTCATCAGCCCAAGACCTTTTCCGCTTGCTTGAGAAGCTTAGCCTTGACTTCTTCAAGGCTTCCTGTTATCTCACAGCCTGCGGCTCTTATGTGTCCTCCGCCGCCAAACTCACGGCAGAACGCTGATGCGTCTATCTCATCGTCGCTTCTTACTGATATTTTAAAGACGTTCTCGTGTCTTTGCTTAACTGTTATGCCTATTTTCACGCCCTCAACGGACAATGGTATAGAAGCAAGTCCCTCGAACTCGGCAGCGTCAACGCCACTTTTCTCCATAAGCTCTTTTGTAAGCACTATCATAGAGCATTTGCCACCGCAGTAATACTCCATATTCGCTGTAACGGACTGCTCCACCATAAGTCTGCCCTTGCTTTTTACATCAAACATTTTTCTGTTGATATAAGCAAAATCTATGCCATATGACATAAGCTCTGCACAGGCGATGTGAGCCTGCGGAGTTGTGTTTTCATACTTGAAGCAGCCTGTATCTGTTGCAATGCCTGTATAAAGGCATCTCGCTATCTGACGTGATATCTTTCTGCCTGAAGCTTTGAATATCTTATACATTATAAGTGCTGCGGCAGAAGCGTCTGCTTCTACATATGACTGCTTTGCAAAATACTTGTTTGAGATGTGGTGGTCGATGCAAAGGTCGATCGCACCCTCCTCGGCATACTTTGAAAGGTTGCTGCCAAGAAGATTCGTGTCTGCGATATCCACTGCGATAACGTACTTCACATCAAATTCCTGAGGGTAATAGCTCTCATAGATAAGATCATATCTTTCGGGAAAGCTGTCGGAATTTACAACGTTAGCCTTTTTCCCCATATCTCTCAGAAAAGCGCACAGGGCAAAGCCTGAACCAAGCGTATCGCCGTCGGGGCTTTTATGAGTTAAAATAAGAAAATTGTCATTTTCTTCAAATATTTTAAGAATATCCTGAAATGTCATAATATCCTTTCTCCTCTATTACTCTTCGCCGTCTTTCTCTTCTTTTTCTTCTTCGGGCAGAACTTCTTTAAGAAGCTTGTTTATCTTTGCTGAATGCTCGATAGAATTATCTGCGATAAATTTAAGCTCAGGGCATTTTTTCAGCTTCAGCACGTTTGATATCTCTCTTTTGAGAAATCCTGTTGCCGACTCAAAGCCCTTAACGGCTTCCTTTGCCTTTTCATAGCCCTCAAAGCTTGAAACATACACTTTACAGAATGAGCCGTCGCCTGCCACGTCGCAGCGGACGATAGTGAGCATATCTCCTCCGTGTATCCTTGGGTCTTTAAGGTCTCTCATTTTGCCCGATATTATTCTTCTTATATCTTCGGACATACGTCCTGCTCTGTAACCTGCCATAATATCTTTATCTCCTGCTTAAATATGCTCTTACGGGGCGGCTGTCCGTCCCGTAAGCATCATTATCAATCTCTGTATTCTTCCATATAGAACGCCTCGAAAATGTCGCCCTCCTTGATATCGGTGAACTTTTCAAGAGTGATACCGCACTCAAAGCCTGCGGCAACTTCCTTGGCGTCGTCCTTAAATCTCTTAAGGCTTGACATCTTATCCTCGGCGATAACGATACCGTCTCTTACGACTCTTATCTCGTTATTTCTGCCCACCTTACCGTCAAGAACGTAAGAACCTGCTACAGTACCAACATTGGATATCTTGTAGACCTGTCTTACCTCGATACGAGCTGTTTCCACCTCTCTGTACTTAGGAGCGAGCATACCCTTCATAGCGTCTGTTATTTCTTCTATTGCATCATAGATTATTCTGTAAAGTCTGATATCAACGCCACTCTGCTCTGCATTCTGCTTTGCAACAGGGTCAGGACGAACGTTAAATCCAACGATGATAGCGTTTGAAGCGTTTGCGAGCATAACGTCGCTTTCAGATACAGCGCCTACGCCGCCGTGGATGACCTTAACTCTGACCTCGTCATTTGAAAGCTTTTCAAGTGACTGCTTAACGGCTTCAACTGAGCCTTGAACGTCAGCCTTGACGATGATAGGAAGCTCTTTCATTTCTCCCTCAGCTATCTGGCTGAACAGGTTATCGAGAGTTACCTTCTGATGCTGCTGGAACTGTTCTTCCTTAGCTTCATGCTTTCTCTGCTCAACAAGCTCTCTTGCAAGCTTTTCGTCTGCAACTGCGTTGAAAACGTCACCTGCACTTGGAACTTCGCCCAGACCTGTTATCTCAACAGGTGTTGACGGGCCGGCTTCCTTAATGCTTCTGCCCTTATCGTTTGTCATCGTTCTGATACGTCCGACAGAAGTGCCTGCGATTATAACGTCGCCTGACTTCAAAGTACCATTCTGAACGAGGAGTGTAGCAACAGGGCCTTTACCCTTATCAAGTCTGGCCTCGACTACAGTACCTCTTGCAAGTCTGTCAGGGTTAGCTTTAAGCTCCTTGACCTCTGCAACGAGGAGAATGTTTTCAAGAAGCTCGTCTATACCCATACCGGTCTTTGCGGAAACAGGAACTGCGATAACATCGCCGCCCCATTCCTCAACAACGAGGGACTGCTCTGTAAGCTGCTGCTTAACTCTGTCAGGGTCTGCGCCTTCTTTATCCATTTTATTGATAGCGACGATTATAGAAACGCCTGCTGCCTTTGCGTGGTTGATAGACTCGATAGTCTGCGGCATGATACCGTCATCAGCGGCAACAACGAGAATAGCGATATCTGTAACGTTCGCACCTCTTGCTCTCATGGCTGTGAAAGCCTCATGGCCCGGGGTATCGAGGAATGTTATCTTCTTGCCCTGATACTCCACCTGATAAGCACCGATATGCTGTGTGATACCGCCTGCCTCAGTGTCAGTAACGTGAGCGTTTCTTATTCTGTCGAGGATAGATGTCTTACCATGGTCAACGTGACCCATAACGACAACGACAGGGCATCTTTCCTGCAGGCTCTCCTCTGGATCTTCGTCAGTTTCGATAAGTCTTTCTTCTATTGTAACGTGTACTTCCTTTTCAACCTTTGCGCCAAGCTCTTCTGCAACAAGTGCGGCGGTATCAAAGTCGACCACCTCATTGATAGAAGCCATTACGCCAAGACCCATAAGCTTTTTGATGACCTCGGTAGCTGTTACTTTAAGTCTGCTTGCAAGCTCTGAAACAACGATCTCGTCAGGTATCATGACCTTGAGCTGCTGTTTTCTTGCTCTTTCAAGCTCCAGTCTGCGGAGCTTTTCGCTCTCAGTTTCCTTCTTATGTGAGAACTGCTGTTTCTTTCTCTGCTGAGATTTCTGAGTGAGCTTCTGCTTCTTTGTGAAGTTATCCTTGCTCTTGTTCTGCTTTGAGTTTGCAAGGTTATCATACTTCTCGTTATACTTATCAAGCTCTATATAGCTTCCTCTTGTGTCGATGGTTCTCTGTGTGCCGAACGAATCGTTATCCTCAGAGATAGTATATCCGCCTGAAGCTTCTTTCTTATCAGAAAAACCGCCAAGCTGCTGACGAACGCCATGCTCTTTCTTCTTTGCAGGTTTCTGTGGAGCTGGCTGCTTTTTCTTCTGTTCAGGAGCAGGCTGTTTTGTTTCAGCCTTGACCTCCGGCTTCTTTTCCACCTTTGGCTCTGCCTTAGGCTCAGGCTTTGCTTCCGCCTTTGGAGCCGGCTTAGGCTCAGGCTTCTTTTCAGCCTTTTTCTCCTTTTTCTCAGCCTTTGCAGGCTTCTTATCTGCCTTCTTTTCTTCCTTGGCAGGCTTCACGTTATTTGCATAGAAAGCATCAAAGCTGTCCACCTGATTGTTCTGTGTATAATACTCCAGAACATAAGAGATCTCCTCAGGGGTAAGCACTGACTGTGTTTTCTTTGGCTCTCCGCCAAGCTTGCCAAGACACTCGATAAGGTCGTTATTTGTAACTTTCAGATCCTTAGCCATATCGCTAAGCTTATATTTAGTTGTTTTCATACTCATAGGCTGTAAAATACCTCCTCAATAAATGCTAAATGCTATAAAACTCATTTTCGTCTATAGGGATCTCCTCAAGCCCTTTGGCGCAAGCCTTTGCGAAGCCTCCCTCGCAAATAGCGATAACGCCTGTTCTTTTGCCAAGGCCAAAATGGATATCGTCCATTGTCATGCCAAGGCTGTAAAGCTTTATCCCGTTTTTGTAGCAGTTGAACTTTATCTCTTTAAGAGATTTAGGTGAAAAATCCGTTGCCGCAAACACTGCGCAGGCTTTGCCTGTATTGCAGGCGTCCTTCACCATATCCATACCCATTACAAGCTTTCCTGCTTTTCTGCACATTGTAACAAGCCCTATTTTATTATTCATTTTCCCTAAGCTCGCCCTCCATGCTGTTATATATATCCTCGCTTATCATGCAGGAAAAGCTTCTTTCAAACTTTCTTGCTTTTCTTGCTTTTTCAAAGCATTCGACGCTTTTGCATATATAAGCGCCTCTGCCTGATTTTTTGCCTGTGAGGTCAAGGGAGATATCCCCCTCTTTTGACTTCACCACTCTGATAAGCTCTCTCTTGGGTTTCATTTCGCCGCACCCAAGACACATTCTCATTGGTATCTTCTTAGTTTTCATCATCAGCAGCCTCAGCCTTTGCAGAGCTTTCGGATACGATATCTATTTTATAGCCTGTCAGACCTGCGGCAAGCTTTGCGTTCTGACCCTTATTACCGATAGCAAGTGAGAGCTGGTTGTCAGGAACAGTAACACGGCACTCTCTTACGCCCTCCTCTTCGCTGAGAACAACGTTTATTACCTCAGCCGGAGCAAGAGCCTTTGCGATAAACTGTGCAGGGTCTTCGCACCAATTGATAACGTCTATCTTCTCGCCCTTAAGCTCGTTCACAACAGAAGTTATTCTTGACTTTCTAGGACCGATACAAGCGCCTACGGCGTCAACGTTAGGGTCCTTTGAATAAACCGCTATCTTGCTTCTTGCGCCTGCAACTCTTGAAATAGCCTTTACTTCAACAGTGCCGTCTGCTATCTCAGGAACTTCAAGCTCAAAAAGTCTTTTAACAAGCTCTCTGTGAGTTCTTGATATCTTGATAGAAGGCTTTCTGTCAGGATTTGCGATACCCACAACATATACCTTGATGATATCTCCTGCCTTGAGTGTTTCGCCCGGTATCTGCTCGTTTCTTACAAGATAAACTTCGTTCTTGTCGATAGTAAGTATAGCGTTCTGAGTAGCAGGCTCGACCTTCTGGACTGTGGCAGAAACGCACTCATGCTCCTTATCGTGATACTGCTCGATAAGTCTTGCTCTTTCAAAATCCTTGATATCGTGCTTGATAGACTGCTTTGCATTCTGAGCGGCAACTCTGCCGAACTTTGCAGGGTCGAGAGGTATCTCCACCATATCGCCCACCTTGATGTTAGGGTCATAGACCTTTGCTTCGTCAAGGAAGATCTCGTTGTCAGGGTCGTCAACATACATAACGTCCATAACTTCCTTGAGTATCCTTATATCGAGCTTTCCTGTAACAGGGTCGATATCCACTCTGATATTCTCGCAGTAAGGATAATCCTTCTTGATAGCCTTTTCGATACCTGATTTTATTTTCTCAATAAGTATATCGCTGCCAATATTATTTTCCTTTTCCAAATCCGTCAGAGCTTCAAAAAATTTGCTGGTCATTTCCTTATTCATTTTCTGATCAATCCTTTCACACTTGATTCGGGCTTTGCCCATATTTATTAAATTTCTTCATTCAGAACAGGTCTGCGTCGTCATTGAGCTTTACATAAGCACAATCTGCAAGCTTGAACTCTACATTCTCCACGCCGTTCATATCCTCGTCCAGCTTCTGACAAAGTATCTTATCCTTGTCATATCCCACAAGACCCACAACGAACTCTTTTTCACCGTTTTCGTCAGGTCTTATGAGCCTTACTCTTATAACGTCGCCTATGCAGACCTCAAAATGCTCGGGTCTTCTAAGCTCTCTGCCAAGTCCGGGACTTCCGCACTCCAGCACATAGCTCTGAGATATAGGGTCTGCCTCGTCAAGCACCTTGTTCATCGGTCTTGTGAAAGCCTCGCAATCGTCCATATCTATGCCGCCGTCCTTGTCGATAAGCACCCTGAGGTACCACGTTGCTCCCTCCTTTTCAAACCTTACGTCCCAAAGGAAAAAGCCAAGCTCGTCTGCGATAGGCTGTGCAAGCTCTCTTACTTTTTCTACCGTAGTTTTCTTTACTTCCATACAGCACCTCCGTTAATGCTTCACAAAGCAAAGCCATCAGGCTTTGCAATGAAAAAAAGCCCCATACAAAACCAAAAGACCGGAAGTCAAGTTCCAGTCTTTCATTAAAAGCCTATTGTGATTATTATACCACACAAAACAGTTTTTTGCAAGGACATTCAAAAGTTTTTAATGAAAAGAATTAAATATTATGTTAATAGTTTGTAAACATTTCGTCAACTGACGTTCTTTTCATTCTCCTCAGGGATATCCTTAGGTTTTGCTTTTTCTTTATCCACGGGTTTCTTCACTGTTCCCTCGACGAAATCCAGCGGAACGGTGAACATTATTCCCGTATTGGGCTGAGATAGATCGCCCACAGTATTATAAACTATCTTTCGTGCGGTATCGAGCTGATTATTTTTTATTACTGAGAGGATAGTTCTGTTATCCTCGTCGCCGCTGAAAAGTCCTCGGATAGAGGCGCTGAGAAAGCTGCTGTCAAGTCTTGAAAGGGTCATTGCCATACCTGACGACTCGATTATAGTCGCACCCTTTATGCCTGCTGCTGAAAGTCCCTCCAGCAAATAGTCAAGCACGTCTGTTTTATTAAGGATTATGACCAGAAGTTTCACGTTATATCGCCCCCTGTTAAAATTTCAGCCTTTACGTTTTTACTTCTCCGCTGCTGACGGTGCAGTATCTTTGAGCATTGTCTGAACGCTCTCCTTGAACTTATCAGACACCTTAAAGTGAGAATCGTCCGTCCACTCGCCCTCCGGCACAAGAGCTTCTGCAGGAGTAAGGTTCTGATCCAGCATATCCTTGAGATATGACTTTTCTTCCTTATACTGTGCGCTTGTCCAATCGGTATCGCTGTTTGCGGTGAATATATTATAGAAGTTATCAAGATTATCCTTAGTGATATTCGTCTGCTGGAAAGCGTTGTTTATAAGCATTGTCACCGCAGTTCCAAGAAACTTCATATTACCGTTCCTGCCCTCTTTGAAAACAGGATACTGACAGATAAGTCTTATCTGATGACCGCTGAGGTTAGTCAGATCGCCGCTTGGGATAGCGATATCGTTCTCGTCATTATCCTGAGAGAGATAGTAAAGCTCCTCATCAGGAGTATATGTAATTCCGCCTACAATATCCGCCGCATTCTCGAATGCGTCATTTGTGAGAGAAACGTAATTGTCTATAGTGATACCGAAAGTGTCTGCAACGGCTGCTTCAAGCTTCACCATGCCGCCCTCTTCGTGTATCTCACGCATTGTCTGGCTTCCGCTCACTGTGAACGCTGAAACAGGCATTATGATTATCTTCTTTGCGTCCGGTGCAACTCTTATGACTGTTGCGTCTGCAAGAACGCCCTTGCTGTTCACTCTTGCAAAAAGGGTATTATAAACCGGGCTTTTTATGCCTGCGTCGCTGTCGCTGTCATCATTGCCGATAACACCAAACTCTCTGAGGGCATACAGTGCAAGCATGCCGATAACAAAGAGGAATATTATCATCGTTATGAAGTAGACCAGAGCGATAGGAGCCTGAGATCTTCTTTTTTTCTTGTGAGCTTTCGTCTGAGCCATGTTATTGATCTCCTTACTTTCAAATATATACAGGCAGGCATACTGTCCGCCATATTTTCATATATAAACTTTTTCGGAAAAATTCTCGAAAACTATTGAACAATTTGCAATTTAGGTGTAAACTAAATAGGACGGCTGTCTGAGTCTGAGTCGATATAAAAAACAGGATTATCGTCAAGGCATATGATGTTCAGCGTAAGGCCTGCACGCTTTGCCATGTTTATGGTCTGCAAAGTGCCTGAGCCTTTGGCTTTCTCTTTTATGACCCCGATCAGACGAGAGGAATGTTCAACCATAAAGCTGTTTCGCTTTTTATAACAGCCGTTTTCATACTTGGGGCTTGTTATCACGACCGCACTGCAAGAGTTCAGAATAAGCGAATATGTATAGCTGTCCAAGGGTGTTTTCATCTCTGTACGCTGGCCTGCATAGGGCAGAACGCACACGAGCTTCATATCCTTATATTCGGGCTGAGCCGAAAGGCTGTGGACTATCTCAGCACAGCGCAGGTCGATACCTTTTGACATACCTGATATAAAAGTACGGCAGCCTTCGCTATATGCTTCCTTTATCATAAGGACGAGCATACTCAGGAGATTTTTCATACCCTGCTTATGGACATCGCCGCCGAAAGGCAGATCCCTGTCCCTATGACCTGTAAAGCAGCAAGAGGTATCTCGGTTGCAGAAAAATTCTTCTGCGGGGATGATATTACTCACATCAAAGCCTCCTGAAAGATTTGGCGACACAATGCCCATGATAAGAACATTATAACACATTGATTTATCTTTTTCAATAGAAAATGACAAATATTTTGTGCAAAGGCACAATTATAAAACCGAAAGGGAAGAAAAATAAAATGGATTTTTTGAAGAGAGCATGGGCTGAGGTAGATCTTGACAGCATTGAATACAATCTGAAAGAATACCGCAGGCTCATAGGGGAAAAAACAGAGATAATGTGCGTTGTAAAGGCGAGCTGCTACGGACATTTTGACAACGGGGTAGTTCCGTTTCTTGAAAACGAAATGGACATTCGCTGGTTTGCGGTATCGAACATACACGAAGCCCACAGGCTCAGGGATATGGGCATAAAAGGCGAGATACTCATTTTGGGCTACACACCTCCTGAAAATGCTAAGTGGCTCACAAGGCTTGACATCATTCAGGCTTGCACAGAGCTTTCATATGCTAAAGCACTTTCAGAAAACGCTGACGGCAAGGTACGCATACACGCCGCTATCGACACGGGCATGACGAGGATAGGTCTTCACGGGGAAACCGACAAGATATACGGTGAGCTTAAAGAGATATCGAAGCTTGAAAACATTGCGCTGGAGGGCATTTTCACCCACTATGCGGTGGCCGACAGCCTGAGAGAGCAGGACGAGAAATACACAAAAGCGCAGACAGAGAAGATACTTGCCGTTGCTGACAAGTGCGAAGCAGAGGGGCTTCACCTTGAAAAAGTGCATTTTCTCAACTCAGCCGGCGGAGTATACTATTATAATGAGAGAAGCTCTCTTGCAAGGCTTGGAATAATACTTTACGGACTTTATCCTGACCCTGCAAAGGCTCTGCCTTTTGAGCCAAAGCCTGCTATGGAATTTAAGGCGGCTGTTGCGCAGGTAAAATACATAGACAATGGCACTGACGTAAGCTACGGCAGGACTTACACTGCAAACGGCAAAGTAAAGCTCGCAACTGTTACGGCAGGCTATGCAGACGGATATCCCAGGGCGCTTTCAAACAAGGGATATGTGCTTATAAACGGAAAGAAATGCCCTATCACAGGCAGGATATGTATGGATCAGTTCATGTGTGATGTAACTGAGGTAGAGGACGTAAAGGCAGGGGACGAGGCTGTCCTCATAGGCGCACAGGGAAATGAAAAGATAACCGCCGACGATATCGGCAAAATGACAGGAACGATAGGCTACGAGATAGTTTGCGGAATATCTGCAAGAGTGCCGAGAGTTATCTCACGCCACGGAGAGCAGACGGCTGTTCTTGAAATAGAGTAAGGGAGGATAAAGAGCCATGATAAGATTTTTCGGCGGCAGGGTAATGACCCTTGCCAACGGCATAGAAACGCAGGATATAGAGGTCTGGACGGAAGGCTCAAAGATAGTTTTCGTTGGCAAGCCTAAGGCTGAGGAGCTTGACGGGAAGGTTTTTGAACGTGAATATGACCTCAAGGGAAATCTCCTTATGCCGTCATTCAAAAATGCGCACACTCACTCAGCAATGACTTTTCTGCGATCATATGCTGACGATATGCCTTTGCAGGACTGGCTTTTTAAGCAGATCTTTCCAATGGAAGCAAAGCTTGACGGAGAGAAAGTTTACTGGCTCACGAAGCTTGCTATACTTGAATATCTCACAACAGGCTGTACGGCGGCATTTGATATGTACTTTGAGCTTGACGATTATGTAAAAGCCTGCATAGAAAGCGGCTTCCGCTCTGTTCTTTGCGGTGCGGTGAGCGGTGACAAGTCTAATCTTGAAAGGCTTGAAAACAACTATCTGAAATACAACAATGTTGACCCTCTTATAAGCTTTATGCTTGGCTTCCATGCAGAATACACCTGCGAAAAGGAACTTATGGAGGGCGTTGGCAAGCTTGCGGCAAAATACAAAGCGCCTGTTGCAATGCACAACTCGGAAACTGCAAAAGAAGTCAGAGAGTGCATAGAGAAATATGGCATGACGCCAACTGAGCTTTTTGACAGCTTCGGAATTTTCGACTTTGGCGGTGCAGGCTTCCACTGCGTTCACATGAGCGACAAGGATCTTGAGATATTCAAAAACAAGGGCGTATGGGCTGTTCACTGTGCAGGCTCTAACGTAAAGCTTGCAAGCGGCATTGCGCCTATCGTAAAAATGCAGGATATGGGCATAAACATTGCTATAGGTACTGACGGCCCTGCAAGCAACAACTGTCTTGATATGTTCAGAGAAATGTTCCTTATGACAGGTTTGCAGAAGATAGCTTGCGATGATGCTTCTGCCTGCCCTGCTGACTCGGTGCTGAAAGCGGCAACTGTAGGCTCTGCAAGGGCAATGGGGCTTTCTGACTGCGACATTATTGCAGAGGGCAAGCAGGCTGACCTTATCGTTATCGACCTTTTTCAGCCTAATATGCAGCCTCTTAACAACATAGGCAAAAACCTTGTTTACAGCGGCTCAAAGCAGAATGTAAAGCTCACGATGTGCGCAGGAAAGGTGCTTTACGAGGACGGCGAATTCAGGATAGGCGAAGAACCTGCGGTCATTTACAAGAAAGCTAACGAGATAATCGAGAGCATGAAAGATTAAATGTATGGGCGGCCTTGGGTCGCCTTTATCTTTTACGCAAACACTGTGTTGACACACAAAAAAAGGGACGCTTTGAAACGTCCCTTTTTACATTATATTCTATTCTTCAAAGAAAAATGCTTCGTTTGCAGGATAGTCAGTTTCGTCCGTGAGAGTTACCACTGCACAGCCATTTGAGCTTTCGTCCTTTTTGCCGAATATCTGATCTCTGAAAAGCCAGAAAACGTCAACGCAGATAACAGCAAGTATAAGAATGATAAGTATTATCGGCACAAGTGCGCCTGCACCCTTTCCAGGTGTAACGCCGTTCATTTGATTCATCTGATTTGGCTGGATAGGCTGTCCACCCTGATTCATCTGCGGCATTGCATTGTTCACAGGCTGAGCAGGCTGCTGATAGCCCTCTGGTGTAAGAACTCTTTCAGGCTGCTGAGGCTGTGGGGCAACGTTTGGAGTTTCCGCAACTGTAGGCGTCTGAGGTATTTCCACAGTTCTTGAAGCCATTGCAACTTCCTCGGCTGTAGGCTGTGCAGGCTGAACAGGCTTTGCAGGCTCTTGCCCAGGCAGATAAACGCTGTCCATAGTCGGCATATCAGGAGTCGTTGGCGGAATAGTCTGATTTTGCACAGGAGTATCGTCAAAATGCAGCTCAGGCACTTCGATAGACTCCATTTCAGGATTTCTCTCGTCCACTACAGGCTCGTCGGCAGGCGTTTCGTCCTGCGGCACGGCTGTTCCGCAGACGTTGCAGAACTTAGACCCCGCATTAAGTGTATTTCCACACACTGAGCAGACCTTGCTCTTTATAAGCTTCTGCGGCATTCTTGTTCCGCAGGCAGCGCAGAACTTTGCACCGTCGGCAACAGGCAGACCGCATTTTGGACAATTTTCCATATTAATACCCTCTTTTCATATTATTATTGATCCCCTCAGCCCTTTTGGCTGAGATCAAATTTTTCGATAACTTTTCCGAAAATATACCAGTTGTTTTCTATTTTGACCACTGTTATCTCACGGCTGGCAGACAGCTTGCCGCTGTCAGTAGTCTCTGTGAGCTTTGCTGTCATTGTAACAGCTTTTTTGATAGTCACATTTTTGTGATAGCTTTCCTTATAGCTTTTTTCAAGGTCTTTCAAACCGTCGCTGTCAAGCTCTTTTTTATTGCTGAGCTTATAAGAAAGCTCCGTTTTTTCCTCGCCCCTTGTGAGAAGCGTTTCCGCAAGGGCTTCGTTATAGCTGTCGCTGTTTTTATACTCCGCCTCCGCTTCTGGGGTAAAGCAGGAAAGATATGACTGCGTATCGCTATACTGCGCCGCTGTGACAAGTGTCGCCACGGGCTGTTCATATCCCAGGACCGCTCTTTCTTCCTCTCCGCAGGAGCAAAAGAGCATTGCCACACACAAAAGCATACACAGCACTGATATTTTTTTCATTGTGCAAACACCGCATTTTCAAAAACGGGCGGAAAATTCTCCGCCCGTTACTGATCGTTTATATATCTTAGAAACCTGTGCTTATTGGAAGGTCGCCCTCGTCCAGAAGAACCCATGTGCCGTCCATCTTTCCAACAATAACAGTTGTCTTGTCGGTCTTATCAGCGTCTTCGCCTTCGATAGTATACTTGATCTTTACCTTATAAGCCTTTGTAAGCTTATACTTCTTAGCCTTTTTGCTGCTGAGTATTGACGCAACGTCTGAAACTTCGTTATAGCTGTCGATATCGTCTGAGTCTACCTTAGTCTTTTTAACTACCTCATAGCTTATCTCAGCGTCATCGCCGTATTTCTTTGTAAGTCTATCTCTCTGCTTTTCAGCCTCTTCATCAAAATCCTCGTCGCTTATATCAATGATACCGTCCAGTGCGTCTGCCATATCCTTATAATAAGGAGGCATAAGCTCTTCATAAGCCTTACCGTCGCCGTCATTGAGAACGTCCATAACGTTATTGATAGGAGTTTTCCAGCTTCCGCCGCCGAATATCATGCAAAGGATAACAACTACCAGAATAACAAGCACGAGCAGAACTGCCAGAACTGCGATAGTGAGCTTATTAGGCTTGTTTTTCAGATTTTTGATGTTTTCAACAGAAACAGCGTCCTTTATAGCGTTCATGTCGATATTCTTGGCTGCCTGCTGAAGATTTGCCATTGGTGAAGCGGTCTGCTGTGCAGGCTGCTGAGGTGCTATTGTTGCACCGCACTGAGTGCAGAAAGTCGCATTGTCATTAAGCTGAGCTCCGCACTGTCCACAAAATTTTGCCATATGATTATCTCTCCATATTCTTGATATTTTTTTGAAGATACTTACTTCATAATAATATATTAAACTAAAGCGTTTGATTTGTCAATAGTTTTTCACAAAGTTTAGCAAAAAAGTACACATCATCAGCCCTTTTCGCACATTTGTTACATATTATTTTGAAAAAGTTGTTACAAAACCTTAAAGCTGTTTACCTATTCTTATGATGCTTTCTGTGATAAGCTTTTTGAAAAGGGGAGCAGCCTTGTCTGCACATTCCTGAACTTCAGCATGAGTGAGAGGATTATCCGTCATGCCTGCTGCAAGGTTTGCAACGCAGGATATTCCGCAGACTTTCATGCCTGCATGATTTGCGGCGATAGCCTCGCAGGCTGTTGACATTCCCACTGCGTCAGCACCGATAGTTCTTGCCATTCTTATTTCCGCAGGGGACTCGAAAGACGGTCCGGTGAGCTGGAGATAAACGCCATGGCGGAGGGTTATGTCAAGATCTTCTGCCGCACCTGAGATGATATCCCTGAGCTTTTTGTTATATATCTCGCTCATATCAGGAAATCTTGTTCCAAGCTCGTCGATATTCTTGCCGATAAGAGGATTAGGAACAAAGCTTGAGATATGGTCTGTTATAAGCATGAAGTCGCCTGCCTTGAAGCCTGCGTTCACTCCGCCCGATGCGTTTGTAAGGAAAAGCACCTTTGCGCCCAACATTCTCATAAGTCTTGCAGGAAGCACAACGTCCTCCATTGCATAGCCCTCATAATAATGCACTCTGCCCTGCATTATAACAACAGGCACTTTGCCAACATATCCGAAAACGAACTGACCCTTATGACCCTCTACCGTTGATGTAGGGAAGCCCTCTATATCCTTATAGCTGAGGGTGTATTTCACGTCTATGGAATTTGCATAATCGCCAAGACCTGAGCCAAGCACAAGGGCTACCTTTGGCTCAAAGTCTATTTTGCTTTTTACGCACTCATAACATTTTGTAAGCTTTTCATAAGCTGTCATAAAATTTCCTCCTATCAATCCTCACCAAGCTTCAACGCCTGACTTATCTTTATCTTCTTTATAAGTCTGCCAAGCACCACAAAGGCTGTAAGCAGCATTACTCCTATAACTGCATAAAGCTTCAGATAGTCGCTGCGTTCAGGTATCACTGCAAACGGCGGCACTGACTGGCTTGCATCGAAGATGCTCTGGAACAGCGGTACGAAAAGGTCGCTTGTTACGCCGCCGATAAAGATAGCGGCGAATATTGCAACGCCTGACACCAAAAGCTGTTCATAGACTATCATCATTATTATCTCTCTGAACTTCATTCCCATTGCTCTTAGGATACCAAACTGCAAAGTCCTGCTCTTTATGGAGAGTATCCAATAGATAAGGAAACCTATTATGCACATCACCATGATGATGATAAAGCCGAGAGTGAGAGCGCCGTTCATGCCCTGGAGCATAGGGTCGTTTTTCTTTTCTATGGTCTGCTGGCTTGCAGATTCAAGGGTGAGGGGTTTAATGCCTGCTTTGTCTATTGAGTCATAAAACTCCTGAACAGAAGCTCCGTCTTTGAGCTTGAACCATACCTCATAAGGCTCCATGCTTGTCTGAACGTTCACATAATCGTAGTTCATAACGGCAAAGTCCATATAACCTCCGTTTTTCGCCTCTTTATAAGGGCTTAGTCCCGGCCAGTAGTCAACAAATGCAAGGACGGTCACTTCAAAGGGCTCGTTTCCGCCCCACTTACACTCTACAGTATCACCAAGCTCCAGACCGTAGCTCTTGAAGCTTGAAGAGAGGATAACTCCCGGTGTGTACTCTGCGAGGGCGTTCAGGTAGTTATTTAACTGAACCGGCAGAAGTCTGTCCTCAAATTTGCAGACCTTTGAGAAATCGCTTGGCACTATGGTCATAAGCTGGACATTGCTTGTTGAGCTTTTGCCTGAGCTTGTGTCAACGCTTTGGTCAAGGAAATCGTCACGGGTCTTTTCCTCATCGTCAGACTTTGTCTGCTGTCTTGGAACGTTCATTTTGTTTGAAGATATGGTCACGTCGTCTTTTCTGAAAACCTTTGTGACATTTTCCACTCCTGCGAGCTTTTCAAATCGCTCAAAAACAGGCTCCACATACTGTATGGTAGTTTCTGTGTCTTCTTCGTCGCTTTCTTCGGAAGTCTGCTTTGTGCCTGATTGAGCTGCCTGAGATGCGCTTTGAGGAGTGGTCTGCTGTGCAGATTCTATTTTACTGCTATACCACTGCTCTGTAAGAACAGCGTCGCAGCCAACCCCATAGGCAACGCTTTCCTCGGCATTTCTGTTCAAGGCTCTTGCGGTATTTGCAAAGAACACGCCCAATGATACAGTAAGAACAAGGAACAGCATCAAAAATCTTTCCCTGCCCGTTGAGGAGCGACCGATATTAGTCAGTGAAACATACTGTGCAGGCGACCACACTCTTCTGCCTATTCTTGCGAGAAGCCTTATTATATAAGGATATATCCTTATAAGAAACAGACCAAGGCCAAGTATAAAGGCAGTGGAAGCCACGAACATTATAGGGTTTACTGTTGCGGTGGTATCTGTTACACCCTCTGCAACAAGCTTTTCCTGAGTTTTGTTGTAATAATAAAGCCAGCCAACTGAACCGCCCACAAGGATAAAATCAAGGCAGACCTTTTCCCACAGAGCGTGCTTTTTCTTTTTGGCTTTTGACTGCTTATGCTCAACAATAGTTGTTTTTGTGGCAGGAACGATCGGTATCATAGTTGTGACAAAGAACACTGCCACGGCTATTGCCGCATAGACGACAGCTTCTATTGTCATATGAACAGGGAGCGAACGCCTGTTGACAAACTCCAAGAATCCGTTTGACGCACCAAGTACCTTGCAAAGTCCAAGACCTGCGAATGGTCCTATTATAACGGTCAGAACGCCCAGTACGAGAGATTCCAGAGCATAAATGCCCATTATCTGCAAGCGGCTTGCTCCACGGCTTTTGAACACCGCTATCTCATTACGCTCCTGCTCAACGTTGAGCTGCGACACCATAAAGAGATAGAATATTATCATAAGTATGACAGGTATCTGCAAAAGCCACAAAACAAGCTGGAGCTGTGATGAACGGCTCTCATAGTCCTTGAGGATATCTGAGGCAGGCATCGAAAAGCCTATGGAATTTTCACCAAAATAGGTCTTTTGCTTTGCTATCATTTCGTTTGTGCTTGCAAGGTCAGTCATATTCATGGAAGCATAATCCACCGCATAGTTATGGACAGCCTTTGTGATATTCACAACGCCAGTATCAACGCAATCCCCGAGCATTGTGTCATAATCTGTAAAGACAACGGCTGTATACTGAGAATCAAGACCCTCTGCCCAATATGCGTCATTTTCGTCCTTAACGTCAAAAACGCCCACGATTTCTATTTTTATTGAATTGTTATCATCAAACACGTCGGCTATCTCATATACTGTGTTTATAGCAAGCTCTGTGCTTTTCATGGCTTTTTCTGTGGCAACGCACTCGTAAACGCCGTCTGAACGCTTGCCTGCAGTGAACATTCTGCCCTGCTTTATGCTGATATGGTCGGAGATATCCGTCATACCGCCGAGAGTGAACCTTGCCTGCGAATTGCCATCTGAAACGGCAAGTGAACGCACATAGAGATACTCGTCACTTATATACTTCTTATCAAGCTTTTCAGGCAGACCAAGCTCCTTGAACTTAGCCTCCACTTTGTTATTATAATTCTCAACAGCTTTCTGCTGCTCACTGCCTGAGATATCCATTTTCAATCCATAGCTAGTATTATACGCACCGGGGTAGATATCATATTCTGTCTGGAACGACTCAAGATCCTTTACAAGCATTCTTTGCAGAGAAGCGTTCATATAAATAGGGATAGTGCTCATCATGGCAGACGCCATAACAAAGCCTATCAGCAGGCAAAGCACCATCCATTTGGTGTTTCGCATTTTACGGAACAATAAGGTGAACATAAGCTTATCCTTTCAAACCTATCTGATAACAATTTCGTCGCCCTCTTTAAGACCCGACTTTATCTCGGTCTGAGAGCCTGTAGAAAGTCCTGTTTCCACTTCAACGGCAGTTTTTTCACCGTTTTTCAGCACATAAACTACCTTTGTGCCGTCAACCTTTTTTATCAGATTATTTGATATAACGATAGCGTCCTTTACGCTGTCAAGGACAAGTATCGTATCTGCAAGCTGACCCACTGTTTCCGCAGGGGCGGTATCCTTGAAACGAACATAGATAGTATCCGCCTGATAATCTATACCTGTATCGTCAACATTATTGTGATCCTCTTTCTGCTCTTCCTGATAATCAGCAAGCTTTTTAGGAGTCATAAAAACAACACCGTCATAATAATCCTCGCCTATCCTTATCTGCACTTCTGTGTCGATATCATACTGGGTGAGGTCGTCAGGCTGTATTGCGATATAAAGAGCCGAAGTATCTATAACAGTTGCGATAGTCTGACCCGGATTTACGTTGTCGCCTGCTCTTACGTCAGAGAGTGACGAAACAACGCCGTCTATAGGTGATTTCAGGCTTGAATCCTCCTTCTGAGCCTGAAGCTTTTCAAGCTCTTTTTCAAGGAGCTGAACGTCAACATAAGCAGAGTCTATCTCTGCCTGGGATCCGCCGCCCTCATAAATTATATCAACTTTAAGCTTTGCTTTTTCGAGATAAAGCTGTTTTTCTTCTATCTGATAGTCAAGGTCATATGTATCAAGGTCACAGATAACATCACCCTTTTTGACCTTATCGCCTGCTTTTACATAAAATTTTGACACTGTACCACTCTGCTTTTCATAAGAAAGAGTATACTGATTTTCCGCTGTGACAGTGCCTGTGGCGACTATCTTCTTTTCAAGGTCTTTTTTCTTTGCCGTCACTGTGGAATATGTAACATCGCTTGCCTTCACGGTCGGCGCATCGAGAACTTCCTCCTCGTCAGGAAGCAGATAGCAACCCCCTGCGGAGAGGCACATTATCGCTGATACTGCGGCAGCAAAAAGCTTTTTTAAATCAACTTTTATATTCATGTTCAGACTCCTAACTGAATATTTTTAGAAACAACTTACCATGGGCAATAACACCCAAAATAATTATATCAAAAAAAAAGTTTTTTTTCTATACACGATTATACTAAATTAACCTGACATTTCAAAGCAATATGCACAATTGCGTTGCTTTATATATGTACAAATTTAATAAGTCTTAAATATATGAACATAAAAAGGGCTTCACGCAAAAAAAAGTCCCGCACCGAAGTGCAGGACTTTTGATAAGCTTATTTGCAAATTAGTTTGCAAGACCTGATCTTTCAACACCCTCGATAAAGTATCTCTGGAGAAATACATACATAATAAGGATAGGTGTGATAGAAAGCAGACAACCTGCTTCAAGCCATACGATTATCTGTCTTACAGATACCGCCTGACCGTCGAAGAGCTGCTGAGTCAGGTTTGTATTCAGGTTCTTCAGCATAAGAGCAACAGTGTCGTTCTGTGTGAAGAATGATGATGATACATAGTAGTCGTTCCAATACCAAACGATAGAGAACAGGAATACTGTCAGGAACGAAGACTTTGCGTTAGGACACATGATAACAAGGAATGTTTTCAGTGGGCTGCAGCCGTCGAGGTATGCAGCATCTTCAAGCTCCTTAGGAAGTCCTCTGAAGAACTGACGGAAGATGAAGATAAACAGACCTGCACGAAGTCCGTTTGCAAACAATGCAGGAAGATACATTGTCCAACCGCTGTTGATAAGCGATGTTGATTTGCCAAGTGTGAATACCTTAGCGAGCCACGCTGGCTTGAAGTAAGCATACTGGAGGTAAAGTGGGATAGTTGTGATCTGTGGAGGTACGATGATCATAAGAACAACGATACCGAACAGGATTCCCTTACCTTTGAACTTAAATCTAGCGAAGCCGTAGCCTGTGATAGAGCAGGTGATAACCTGAAGGACAGAGGCCACGAGGTTAAGGATAACGGTGTTTACAACAGTATCTTCAAACTTCATTACTCCCCAAACGTCCTTGATGTTATCAAGTGTGAAGCTCTTAGGGATCCAAACTACTGATGGGTCGTTCATCTGCTCATTTGGTCTGAACGCAGTTGAAAGCATGAATATCAGTGGATAGAGGATTACGAAGCACAGACCAAACAGGATAAGGAACCTGAAGAACGGCCAAACCATTCCGATCGCTCTTCTTCTTCTGTTATAGCTGATCTGCTCAGGGGTGAGATATTTCTCAAGACCCTCCTCTTTCATCTTCTTATAACGGGCTTTAATAGCAGCCTTTCGTTCTTTTTCGAACTCTTTTTCTTCTTTTTTAGTTGCCACTTAAATCCCCCCTTATTCTACTTCATAGTAAACGAACTTATTAACAAGTGCTACGACAAGTGCAAGGAATACTGCTACGATAAGGAAGTATGCCCAAGCCATTGCCGCTGAGTAGCCATGCTCCCAGTTGCTTGCCTTGTTAAGAACGATCGTCATAACTTCGTTCTGTGGATCGACGAATGAATCAACGATTGTATAAACCACGCTTGAAAGTATCATTGGGCTGATATAAGGAATTGTGACTTTCCAGAAGAACTCCCATGAAGTTGCACCCTCGATCTGGGCTGCTTCCTTAGCTGAGAGCGGGATACCCTGAAGTGCTGAAAGCACCAGAAGTATCTGGATACCTGAGTTCCATACAAGGTTCAGGATGTCGGTGGTCAGCGAGTTTATTATCATAGTGAGCTTATCACTGATGTTGTAGATACCGAGGAAGTTCAGCAACTGGTCAACGAGGTCAGCCTCGAACATTGAGCTGAACTGCTCAGATCCGCCTGCGTATCCGCCTGTGCTCATGTTACCGTTGATGATGTCGATAACAGGACCTGTAGCGATGATAACAGGGAGGAAGAATACTGATCTTGCGAATGTTCTTCCCTTGAATTTCTGATTAAGGATAACTGCGATAAAGATAGAGAATATGAGGATAAGAGGAGTTCTCAAAACCGTATTCTCGATCATTGCTACCAGAGCCTTGGAATAATCCTGATCCTTACGGAAAGCGTTTACATAGTTTTTCCAACCGATAAAGGACATTTTCATTCCGCCCTGAGTTACCTCAGTTTTGTTGAATGAGTAAATGAGAGATTCTATAAGAGGCAGGATAAAGAAGTAGATAGTACCCAGCGCCCAGATCGCTATAAATCCGTAGCCATAAAGTCCTTTTCTTTTTTCATAAGAAAGTCTGTGCTTCTTTTCCTTCATCACAGGTGCAGGAGCAACTGCCTCAGCGGCAGGCTCTTCTGCGATTATCTCCTCTGTTGAAATATCTTCTGTAACAGCCTCAGCGTCATTTTCCTTTTCGACTGTATCTTCAAGATCCTCAGCCTTAACAGCCTCGATCTCTTCAGGAGTGTTTTTGATCTCTTCGCTCATTATTCTGTCAAACCTCCTTCTATACAATCTGCAAGGTCATAGACCTCTGTGCCTACGGTAGCTGTTGCGTTCTTCTTATCAACACTGATAACAACGTCTGAAGCTCCGTCCTTTGAATAAGTTGTGGTAAGAACGTTCTTGTCATCGCTCAGCTCATACTTTGTGATCGTATAATCTGAAACGCCTGAAAGTATGCTGCTTACCTTTTTGTACTGATTAGCCGCAAGATCTGTCCAGCCTGCATAGTTTGAATAATACAGGTCGTCATATTCTGTATCCTGAAGCGTATCAGCGTCAGCGTATGTCATATCATAGTGTATCTGCGAGCCTGAAGCCAGTGAAAGCAGAAATGTTTCATCTGAATTTGAGCTCTTATTGATAGGTGTTGAAGCGTAATCAACATATCCGTGAATGACCATCTGATAGAACGGGATATCGAAATCTGTTACGTTGAATCCACTGGAGTAAACAGGAACGTTTGAAACGTTTGTTACATATGGGAGAACGTAAGAGTTCGCACCGTCTGCGAATACTGTACTGATCTTCTCGCTCGCACTCTTATAGCCGTCAACGATAGTATTCATGGTCTTGCTTCTGCTTGAAGGATCCTTCTTTGAATAGTCAGAAACAAGCTTTGTTGAATAATCACCGAAGCCGATAGAAGTGAGCTTTTCATCAGTATAGCTCTCGAGCATTTCTGTGAACACATTCGAGTACTTGTTTGGTGTGAGCAGAGCAGGTGAAACTCCCTTTTCTGCAACACCGAAGGCCGGGCTGTATGATGACTGTCTTGAATAAGCATTTGAAACTCTGATAGCTGTGCTTGTAAGAGTCATATATCCCCATGAACCACTGTCCATCTTGAAGTTGTTCATTGAAGGAACGATCTTCATATTATCGTCCTTTGAGATAAGCTTATCAAATGCACTTGAACCACCAAGCTTGCCGGACGGAGATACTTCTGTAGATATCTTGTTCTTGATAGAGTCATTTGTCCAATCGTTATAGTTGACAGTTATGTTGTCAACTCCGCCGTCCTTGAGGATATCAAGTATGTCGGAAGCCTGATCGAAGCCAGTGATCTCTGTTTTAAGATTGAATGGGATACCGAGAATAGAAGTATCCTTCATAACGCCGCCATAAAGGTCAACGTAAAGATCGCTCTTATTTGCCTGAGCCTTAGCTGTAAGACCCCTATTATTAATAAGGTAGTTTCTGTAGACCTCAGCGCAGTCGGCGTAGTTAAGATCCTCGCCGTTGTCTGAATCAACAGGATAATAACGAACTCCAAATCTCTCGGTCTTTATTCCGTTCTTCTCGAACACTGTGATCTTGTTTGAGTTATCACCGCTCATGAAGAATGAGTCTGAGCTTCTTGTTTCAAACTCGAAGTAACAAGTGTTGTAAGCCTGCTTTTCCTGTCCGCATACCTGAGCGTGAGCATAAACGTTTGACTCACCGTCAGAAGCAACGCAAACAAGTCCAGATGAACCGCTTACTGTTGCAAGGACCGGCATATAAGCCTGCTGAGTGGTTCTTGGAGCTGTTATTGGAACGGCTGTATAATCTCTGCCGAATACCTGCTGATTATAGTCAGCGTACTCGGTCTTGCCGTTGTTGTAGTTTATTACAGCACCGCTTCCGTCAGGAACTATCATATAGCCTGTCGCAGTTGAATCAGCAGCGCCGAAGTTAGGGCAGAACTCGATCTTTGTAAGCACCTTTCCGTCTACCTGAGAAGTGTTTTTCTCCTCGATCTCATCTGAATCGCAGTAAACATAGAGGTTATCGTCCTCAAGAACATAGTGTATCTTGAGCTTCACACCATCAGAAACGTAGTTATATGTAGCAACAACGCCGTCTGAATTTTTCTGCCATTTTACCTTTGCCTTGTTGGAGTAAACCGGAGCAGGGGACTCTGTTCTCTTTTCCTGTCTAAGGTCACCGACTCTGATAGCGGCACTTGCAGCGATCTGCTTTCTCTGGGCATTTTTCATTGCTGTACCCTTAACTGTGTCGATAATTGTCTGGTCAGCCTGAACATTTATAGGCGAAGTCCACCAATACTTACCTGAAGCCTTTACATAAAGACAAAGTCTTTCGTTTTCTTCGTCAAGATAAAGAGCTATCTTGTCGTTCTCTGTTATCTTTTCGCACATTGCAAGAGCTTCTTCGTCAGTTATAGGCTGAACCTCGTCGTCCTTGCTTGCTGTAGTAGTTGTTTTCTCATCGGCTGCTGAGTCTTCAGCAGCTTTATCGCTGCTTTCATCGGCAGTAGCTGCTGCGTCGGAAGCGTCAGCTGAGCTTGTATCATCAGCCGCTGAATCGACACTGCTGTCAGTATCCTTTACTGCGGCGCTTGAATCAGCCTGGCTTGAACTCTCGTCAGTGGAAGAAACCACCATTGACCCCAGAGGCATCAGCATTGTAAGGCAGATAGCAAAGACAACTGCTTTCTTGTAACTTTTGTTATGCATTTATTATTTACACCACCGTTTCTGTTTTAGCCTCTGATCCTGTACATGATCTCAGTATAAACTGAGTAACCGAATACATATACCTGCTGGAACAATGAAAGGAGAAGTATCGCAAGGAACAATATAAGAAGCATTGCGATGATCGTACCAATAATTGAAGCAAGTGTTTTTCCGAATGAATACTGGTGAACGGCTCTCATTGCCTGCACCATAAGGATAACAGACCAGCCGATGCCAAGATACTGGATTGCTGTGATCCAGATCGACTCGTCCTGTACCAGAACGTTTGAGAAGATCACTGCGATAAATGTGCAAACGATGTAAGGAACAAGAGAATATGCAGAATAGATGCAGATCTTTTTAAGTGTACCTTCACCGTCGAGAAGTGTGCATATTGCCCAGTTGCCGAGTACCCAAGTGAAGAAGTAAACTACAGACTGAACGATAAGCGGAACAACGTTGAATACTTTAACGTAGCTATCATTGAACTGGAAGCCTGTGAGCTGTCTGTCAACGACCATTGCAATAAAGAGGAAGAGAACTATGAGCATCGATATTTTCATTGAGCCTTGTTTCTTCCATCTCAGGTCCTCAAAACCTTCAACAGGGTGGAAAACACAATGCTTGAGCCAACCTACCGGAGTAAATTCATACATATCAGTTTCCCTCCTTCTTTTTGCGCTTGATGAGCTTTATGCCCTTTTTCTTGAGAACTGCTTTTACGATGAGCAGAGCGATCAAAACGATAATAACTATCATTATCACTGTGAAGTTATCTCTGAGCCATTCTTCTCTTGCATATTTGAATGCCTTATCGTAATCGTCCTGATCGTAAGCTGTTTTGAAGTAATCAAGAGCCTTCATATACTCGCCGTCGTTAAGGCAAGCCTTACCAAGTCCGACATAAGCCATTGCATAGCCGCCGTCTCTCTTTATAACTTCTTCCCAATCAGCTCTTGCGTCTGAGTATCTGCCCTCGTCATAGAGGAGAACTGCTCTGTGAACGACATTACCGAAAGTTGTTTCAGTATAAACTGTGATATCGTTCTTTGTTCCGTCAAGGATATAGACCTCGTTGCCTCTTGCCTCGATAGCGTTTGGTCCAAGGAAGCTTCCTGCCTGATCAGAAGTGGAGTTCTTTGTACCAAAGATGCAAAGAAGATTACAGAGCTTATCATACTGGAACACTCTGCCGTTCTCGTAGTCAAGAACATTTATTGTTCCGTTGTCAGAAACGCAGATATCTGTAAGTCTGCACTTATAAGTTTTATTTGTTGTTGAATCATACTCTGAAGCAACGTCACCGAATGAATACTCATCGCCGACTGCGTTGTCCCAGATGTTATAACCTGCTGGGTTAAGCTTCTTAACAGCGTCGGTCGTAGTATTTGCAGCCTCAGTAACAGTGTAGATAAATCCGTCTGCGTCGATATCGAAGTTTGCATACTCAACTGGAACGTTTCTTGTCATTGCTGAGATCTGCTCGTTTGAAGCGATCTTTCTCCACAGCTTCTGAGCAACGACAGCGGCAGTTACCTCGACACGGTTAGCACCGTAGAAGCCCTGGAACTCACCGTCCTTATTAAACTGAACAGAACCTGTGTTTACTGACTTACAAACAACGTAGATATTCTCTGCCTTATCTGCAAGTATCTTTGAAGGGTTGAATGTTTCGGAATCATAAAGCTTTGTGTCAGGCTTTGTGTATTCCTGCACCAGAGTCATTTCTGTGCCTGACTCAACAGTACACTTAACAGCCCTTGAATTGTCTGTATCTGCGATGTAAACATAAAGCTTATCATCAAAGATGCTCTTTTTGACATATATGCCGTTAGGATTAAGGAAGGTCGATCTTCCGTCCTCGCCTACAGATATTTCTGTAGAGCCTGTGAATCCGGTATAACAGCCTGTTACCTTAAGATCAGTATCAAGACGGAGTATTCTGTTGTTGCCTGAATCGCACACCCAGAAAGTATCGTTGTCCTGATCGTAAAAGAGGTCTTTTGCATCTGAGAGCTTTGCAGGAGCGTCATCGCTTATATAAAGCGGGTCGCTCGGATCTGAAAGCCTGTCAAGACCCATATCTGCACCTGTTACAGTCTTTTCTACACGGTAGGCACTCTGCGATGGGATCGCATCGTCCCAATAGTCGTAGTTATAGGCTGTATAAGGCTCATCTGCGAAAGCAGTCACGGTCATGGTCAGCGCCAAACCTGCTGCAAGTGCCGCAGAGATCATTCGTTTTAGAGAGATTTTATTTCTCGACACTACTTATCACCTTTTTTCCTTTTCTATAATCTAAGTTCAAATTAATCCTTCATACCTGAGTTAGCCATTGTTTCCATGACGTTGCCCTGAGCTACAAGGAATACGATCAGCGGTGGTATCAGAAGTACAACTGCTGCGGCAAATGTAACGCCCTGACGAGCAAGACCTGCTGCTGTGATCTGCTGTACAACTGTAGGTAGTGTTTTGAGCTGCTCGGAGTAGATAAGTGCTCCGCCCTGAATGTTCCATGCTCCCTGGAAAGCGAAGATGATAAGTGTCATCAAAGCTGGCTTTGAGTTTGGAACGACGATCTGCCAACAGATCCTGAACAGACCTGCGCCGTCCACCTTAGCCGCTTCCACCATGGAGTCGTGGATGGTTGTCATGCTCTGACGCATGAGGTAAAGACCCATTGATGTTGAAATGCTTGGGAGGATCAATGCCCAGTATGTATCGATCATATGGAGCTTAGCCATTACGAGGAACTGCATGATCCATGTTGCATTTGAGGAGAACAGGAGGGCAATAACGATGATCTGGTTAATGACCTTGTTTCCTGGGAATTTACACTTTGCAAGAACGAATGCTGCACAGCAGCAAACGAAAAGGTTGCAGATACAAATTACTATTGTAATAAAGAAGCTGTTGAAGATATATCTTGACAGCGGTACCTGCCATGAGCTTGCGGCTACCTTGAACATATCTGAGAAGTTGTTGGTAGTCGGATTCAGTACATAAAGCTTTGGAGGGAACACGAACAGCTCCTCAACAGGCTTCATAGACTGGATAACTGAGTAATACAGCGGGAACACCATGAATGCACCAAGGAGACAGAGGAATACGAAAATAACTATATCTCCGCCAAGAGAACCATTGACTCTCGCCTTTTTCTCTTTGACCTTCAGCTTTTCAATAGACTGCTGCTTTTTTCTTTTTCTAGCCATTTTATATACTCCCCTCCTTTAGTCAAGATACTTGCCTAAGAGCCAGTTGATACCCTTATTGGCAAGGAGCATTGCAGCGAACAATACGAAACATATTGCTGACGCATAACCCATTTCGTAACGAATGTTACCATAGTCTGTTGCGTGGTTCATGATCGTGTGAGCTGCATAGTCTGTTGAAGGCAGACCTACGAGGTTCTGACCAACAACGCCGACTGTGAATGATGCTGAGATCTGGATAACGGCAGCGAACAGAAGCTGTGGTCCCATTGAAGGGATAGTGATATAGAAAAGCTCCTGCCATCTGTTCTTGATACCCTCGATAGCACCTGCTTCGTACATTGACTTATCAATGTTCTGAAAGCCTGCACGGATAGCAAGGAAGCCTGCACCCATTGACATCCAAAGCTGAACGATGATAACAACTGTAAGGATATAGTTTGTATCTGTGAGCCACTGTGCAGGTTCGTTCAGGATACCCAGATCGATAAGCACAGCGTTCAGGTAACCGTAGGAGTCACCTGACAGGATAAGCTGCCAGGTAACATATACGGAAGTTGTCATAGAAGGTGCATAGAACACGAATGTGAAGAAGGTTTTGAGGAATGCGTTCATCTCGTTTATCAGCCAAGCAATAATAAAGCTGAGGATATAAGAGAACGGTCCTGTGAATATCGCAAAAATAAGAGTGTTTCTTACTGCGATAAGGAATACGTCGTCGTTAAGGAACAGCGTATAGAAGTTTGAAAGTCCTACGAACTTAGGAGTTTCGATCATGTTAAAATTTGTAAAGCCCATTGGCAGCGACATTACGACAGGCACTACCGTGAAGATAATGAACAAAGACATGAAAGGCAGGAGCATTGCATAGCAAGCCTTGTTGGTTTTCATCATGTGCCATGTGTACTTCCACTTGCCCTGTTTTATCATAGGCGCTTCAGGATTGGTTTTGGCCATTAGTTACTCCCCTTTCATTAATTGTCGTACAGACCAAGATCTTCAAGCTTACGAGTGATCTCGTCATTGATATCCTTATTGTACCAGAACAGTGTATCACGAGCGTTGTCGTAGTCATTAACTACAGCTCTGAATGCGTTCATAACGTTTCTTGTTACACCGTAAGATGCAGGAATGATCGGGATCTCTACCTGTGAATTAAGCTGGTCAAGAAGAAGATTTACTTCTGAAGTTGTCCAAGACAACTGCTGAAGAGCTTCTTCGTTAGCTGTTGCATATCTACCCATTGTACCAAGGATAGACTCGATGTTGTTACCGTACTTGACCTGAGCGTCAGTTGAGGTGAACCACTTGATGAAGTCCCAAGCGCCCTCCTGATCTGCTGCCTTTGTGAAGATAATAGCACCTGAACCATTGGAGTTTGCTGCGTGGTTGATAGTTCCGTCTTCCTGAACAGTACCAGGAACTGGCTGGAATCCCCAGCAGCCCTTGATCTCAGGAGCGGCTACAGAAAGCTGGTTATAGAATGTGTAGTTCTGGATAACCACTGGCATATCACCTGTTCTGAAACGTGTGAATGCGTCATATGTCTGCTGGAAGCTGTATGTTGTATAGAACTTTGTCCAAGTATCGAAAGCGTTTACAGCCTCCTGAGTATCGAATGTTGTCTTTGTCTGCTCTTCGTTGTAGTAGTTAAGACCCTGCTGGAGAAGGAGCATAGCGAATGTGTTACCAGGCTCTGTGATAGCAGATACCTGAGTTGTTCCGCCTGTACTTGTCATTACAGGGAGGATAAGACCAACTTCAAGGTAGTTTCTCTGAAGTGTTGGCAGACAGTTAAGAAGTCCGTCCCAAGTGTTAAGATCTGTTGCTGGGTCGATACCGTACTCGCTGAGGATATCAGAACGATAGAACAGCATTGGGAAGGTCTGGTCACATGGAAGACCGTATGTACCGCCGTTGTACTGATAAAGAACAGTAGCGTCGTCTGCAAAACGTGACTTTACCTCGTCAAAGTCGCTGAATGTGGTGAGATCTGTAAGAACGCCACGGGCTGCAAGCTGGATAGGGAAGTCGCCGCCCATGAAGAGAGCGAGGTCAGGACCCTTGCCTGCAAATGTAGCCTCAACGATACCACCCTGAACGAGCTTAAGATTGATCTTTGTTTTAGCTGTTGGATTGTATTCACTTGAAATGAGCTGCTGGAGAGCCTCAGCGTTATCACGACCGAGCATTACCCAGCACTCCATAGCGCTTTCGTCCTCATCGGACAGTGCGTTGTAGTCCTCGAAGAAAGAACCGATAAAGCCCTTGAAGCCGAAGCCAAGTGAGCCAAAGAATGACTTGTCACATGAAGTGAAATCCTGATCGGAAGTAGCTACCTCGATCATATCGACCTCAAGAGGCTGCTCACGATACTGGTTTACGAAAGAAGAAACCGATGTGATGTTATCCTTGATCTGTGACATCATCTCAGGGATAAGGTCAGGCTTCTTTATACACTTATCAAGAACGATAGCCATTTTCTCAAGAGTTTCAGCCTCAGTTCCGCCTGAACCTGAAAGCTTCTCGATCTCAGCCTTCTTATCTCTCAATGTCTTAGCATATTCCTTGAAATCAGGAACGATAGAAGGGATGGCTGTGTCGATCATGTAGTTGTTGTATTCATCAGGATCAGGACCTGTGATCTGTCTGATCTGTCTATAGTAGCTGTTTATGTTATAAACAAGCTCGTCCAGATCGCCCATGACCTCACCGATCTCACCAGGAACTGCTTCCAGAGAAATAGTGTTTGTGCCTGCCTGGAGGTAGAAATAAAGATCGTCGCCATTTTCAGACTTTGGCGTTGTGATGCTCCAGTCTGTATCGTAGTAGAACTTTATCTGATTAGCTTCAAGGCAAGGTACTTCGCCATTGACATAAAGACGTCTGTTGGAGTACATACCTCTCATCTGATCCTGTCTGCCTCTTATACCTATCTTATAGTAGCCAGCCTTGTCAACATTGAACTCCCATGTTACTGTCTGAGTTGACTGCGTCCAGCTTCCTGAACCGATAGTATTATATCTTGTTTTAGTAGGGCTTGAGCCGTTTGCGCTCGATGTGAGATAAGAGCTCTTATCTGATGTAGGATAAAGAGTTCTTGATGACTTGTAGGCAGCAGTTTCACCCTCAAGAGTGATCTTCTGTCCCTGAGCCTGCGTCAGATCGCTGTCTGATGGTGCTGTGTAAGCAGCAGGTGCTTCATACTGATAGAAAGTAAAGCTCTTGACAGCAAACTCAGCCTTTTCAGATTCAAATGTTATCGTATGTTCGCCTGCCTCCATATAGAACTCCAGCGGCTCGTTAAATAGTCCGTCGATGTCCTCCAGAGGAGTTTCCTGCCAGCATGGAGTCGATATCTGTCCAGGGCGGATATCGTTCTGTCTTGAATCCTGTTTGATCTCAGATTCGTTGATCCATCTCTTGCTCAGCGTGATTCTTGACGCTGTTGCATATGGGCTTTCGCCGTCGATAAGCAACGAAAACTCAACGTCGTTTGTGTTGCTTTCAAGTGCCTCATATATCATCTTGATATTGTAGACGCCTGTTTCAGGAATGTTCACCGTCCAAGAAACTGAACCCTCCTGATTTGCCCACTGCATAACATCATTCTCTCCATCTACTGTAGTTACAGTGATCTGAGCGTCTGTTACTGAAGCAGGATCGTAATCCTTTCCCAAGACCTCGACTGTCTTATCAGGTCTTGCAGCGTCGGTATACTTCTTTACATAGTTAGTATAAGAAGTCTGACGGATCGAATCGGTACCCGTCGTGGCAGCGGAGCTTCCGTCGCCTGTTGCAGAATCATCAGCAGTTGCCTGCGTGCCTAGAGTGCTGTCGTCCGCCGCTTCACTGTCTGCAAATGCTGGAACTGATGCGCTTGCACACAGAGCAAGTGCCAATGCGGAAGCAATAACACGCCTAAACATTGTGTCTTTCACTATGAATCCACCTTTCTAAATAAATTGCTTTTGGTTTTGCGAGAATCAAGCCTACTTAATTACATTCTAATATAAATAGTATAGAACCTCTTCATTATGTGATCCCCCACGGGAAATAAAGAAAATAAAGCTTACGTCCCCCCCGATCTGAACAGCACAAGCTTTTCGCCGTTCTCATCAAGTTCGACCTTGACCTTATCGCCGCCTTTTATCTCAAGAGCGTCCATAAAGTCCTTCGGGAGCTGCAGCCGTCCAGATCTGTCGAGGACGATAAGCTCTTCATGAGCCGTTTCCTCGCTGTTCTCAACCAGCACGATATCTCCCATTTCATTAAGCTCCTCCACATAAGAACGCTTTCTTACGATCTCAGAGCTTGTTCTTCCATCTCTGATAGCCACCACTCTGTCGATATGATCGGCAAGCTTAAGGTCATGGGTAACGATCACTATAGTGATCTTCTCATCTTTATTAAGCTCCTTGAATATATCAAGTATCATATTGGAAGTCTTTGTATCCACCGAGCCTGTAGGTTCATCAGCCAACAGTAATCTCGGATCGTTTGCCAATGCAATAGCTATTGCAACTCTTTGCTGTTCGCCTCCCGACATCTGGTCGAGCCTGCTGTTTTTTCTTTTCAGCAGTCCCACTCTGTCAAGCAGCTCCAGTGCTTTCTGCCGTCTTTTATGCTCGCCGTTGAGCAGCATAGGAAGCTCAACATTCTGCACAGCCGTAAGATACGGCACAAGATTTCTTGCATTATTCTGCCACACAAAGCCTACGGTGTTCCTTTTATACTCCATATAATCCTTATCGGTAAACTTCAGAAGATCCTTACCGTCCACATAAAGGTTTCCCGCCGAAGGCTTATCAAGTCCTCCAAGCATATTGAGCAGCGTTGATTTACCACTTCCTGAGTTTCCGACGATTGCCATAAGTTCTCCACGCTCGACATCCAGGTCAAGTCCTTGGAGCGCCACCACCTCAACATCAGAAGTTTTGTAGATCTTCACCAGATTTTCACACCGTATCATATATTTATCATTGTCGGCAGCTACAATAGTATCAAGTTCATCACTCAACTATCTCACCGTCCTCTAATGTATAAACCTTATCAGCTATATCTATCATGCTGGGGTCGTGAGTGGTCATTATGATAGTCATCTCATCTCTCGCCACCAGCTCTTTGAAAAGCTTTACAACATGGAGCGCAGTTGCCGTATCAAGCTCGGCAGTAGGCTCGTCCGCAAAAATTATGTCAGGCTTATGCGCGATAGCTCTTGCTATAGCAACTCGCTGCTGTTCACCACCGGACATTTCCCCCGGTCGGTGGAACATTCGCTTTTCAAGTCCCACGCTTCGCAGACATTCCCTTGTGCGCTTATCCCTTTCTTCATATGGATATTTTGCAAGTCTTAGACCAAAGTCAACGTTTTCATAAGCGGTCATTCCCGACATAAGTGCCACAGATTGGAACACGAACGCCATTTTATACCGTCGTATATCATCTCTGGCTCTTTCAGAAAGCCTTGTAATATCCCGTCCGCCAAACATGACCTTGCCCTTTGTTGGCTTGTCAAGCGCTCCAAGAATATTGATAAGAGTAGTCTTACCGCTTCCTGAACGTCCTCTAAGGATCGTCAGCTTGCCTTTTTCTATTTCGATGTTGATATTTTTCAGCGCATTCACAACGCTTCCGTCGCCGATCTTAAAGTCACGGCACAGATCTTCAGTTGAAAGTATAGTGTCCATACCGCATGGCTCCTTTATCACATCAAACAGGATATTCGTCCTCATCTCATCCACTGTATTGGTCATTTTGACCTATGTAATATACTCAAACAAAGGTTAAAATATTTGTGCATTATTCACATATCGTGTCAGAAGCACACAACGACCACAACATATTGTATTTCTTGTACAATATGTTCAAATTTCGGGCAATAAATTATGCAAATCAGCCCACAATTTTATGTAAAATGCCAAAATGGGTTCATTCAGCTAATCTTAATTATATCAATTTCTCTGTATTTTGTCAAGGATGTTAAACGTTTAAGATAACATAAAAACGAGGCTTGCGGAGGATTTAGTCACCTTAAACAAACTATAAAATCATTTTTTGTGCATTTCGCAATAAATCTTGTCAAAAAAGGTTGAAAACTCTGTAGCCGTCAAGATTTTAGCTTTCAATTAATAATAATTTTACATTTCGAAGAATAAAATCCGAAAAATTTCTACCGATATGCACAAAAAACATTTGATATATTTATTTAAAATATGCAAAAGCAAAACTGTTCTTAACATTATGTAAAAGGAGGCAAAAAAAAACTATACAAAAAGGCATTTGTGCAATTTGAACCTATAAAAAAAGCCAAATGTGAAAGAAATAAGCCTGCAATATGACGTAATATTCCCGCAAAAAACATTAAACATTGTTCTATTTATCATACAGTTTTCACATAAACAAGTATAATATTAGATAACGAAACAAGAAAGCCCCACAAGGGGCGGTTAAAATTGATTACCACGGCTCACGCCGCTGACATACCAGGAGGTTTTCATCATGAATGAATACAAAAACAACAACTTCAATGATAACAATAATAACAATTTTGAGAATAGCTATACACAGCAAAACGGATATAATCAATATCAGGCTCAGGCAGGCAGCGTGAATGAGTTCACATACAATCCTAATAAGAAAAAGTCAAAGGGCAAGAAGGTGCTTTCAGGCATTATTGCAGTGCTTTGCGTTGCAGCTATCGGAACTACTTCCATTGTAGGCTACAATCTTGTTACAGGAAAGAACGCTGTAGGCTCTTCAAACAACGGCACCGTTGTTTCAAAGGACGACAGCTCATCAAACAGTGCAAAAAGCACTGTTGACCGTTCAAATCTGCCAACTATCCAGCAGCTCTCAACTCCGTCCGACGCACTGACTATCCCTGAGATAGTAAAGAAGGTCTCACCTTCTGTTGTAGGCATCTCCTGTATCCTTTCAAACGGCACTGCAACAGGTTCAGGTATCGTAATGAGCGAGGACGGCTACATCGTAACCAACGCACACGTTGTTGACGGTGCACAGTCTATTTCAGTTGTGCTTCCTGACAGCTACAACGATACTTCAAGCAAATCAGATGACAGCAAATCAAGTTCTGACAGCAGCTCTGATGACGGTGAGGACAACCTCACATACACAGCTACCCTTGTAGGCAAAGACACTCAGACTGATATCGCAGTTTTGAAGATAGACGCAAAGGGACTTACAGCCGCTGAGTTCGGCACATCTGCAGATCTTCAGGTAGGTGAAGCTTCTATCGTAATAGGCAACCCACTTGGCTTCTCACTTGCAAACTCTGTAACAGCAGGTATAATCTCCGCAACAGACAGAACGCTCACTGTTGAAGACAGGACAATGAATCTTATCCAGACAGATGCTTCTATCAACAGCGGTAACTCAGGCGGACCACTCATCAACGCATATGGTCAGGTAATAGGCATCACCTCTGCAAAGGTATCATCATCTGTGGGCGAGGGACTTGGGTTTGCTATCCCTATCGACGAGGCGCTCCCTATTGTTGAGGACCTTATGAAGAACGGTTACGTTACAGGCAGACCTAGCCTTGGAATTTCAGGCACAGACATCACAAGCGCATATTCATCATACTACGGTATCCCACAGGGCTTCCTTGTAAAGAGCGTTACTAAGGGAAGCGGCTCTGAAAAGGCTGGTATTCAGGAAAACGATATTGTTATAGGCATAAACGGAACTGTTATATCAAACATCAGCGAGCTGAATGAGATAAAGAACAAGTGCAAAGTCGGTGACACTGTTCAGCTTACTATATACAGAAACAAGAAAATGATAAATGTTGACGTTGTTCTCGGCGAGTCCACAGAGGACACTTCTGAGTCAAATGACAACGACCAGAACAACAATAACAATAATAATAACAATAACAACGACGACTACAACGATTACTATGGAAACTATGGCAATGGTCTTGGCGGCTATAATTACGGCTACGGTTTCTAAATAACAAAGCTTTCTTCATATTTTTCATATTCTTTTACTTCAGGGAAAGAGCTGTTCCGAGAGATCGGGACAGCTTTTTTCTTGACTTTCTTCTTGACAGAGGGTCAAAGCAGTGTTATTATAATAAGGTATACTATTAAGGCAACACCGCACAAAGCCCGCCTGACGGTATTGCCTTAAACGAGTACACTTCTTTATTTTGCAAAGGTCGGTGATTTTATGACAAAAGAAGAATATCTTGACTTTTGCGGCTCTATTGCAGGTGCGACATATGACCAGCCTTTCAACGAGGACTTTCAGTCCACTGCACTGCGCCACTGGGACACGAAAAAGTGGTTCGGGCTTTTGATGCTCCACAATGACAGGTGGATAGTAAACTTAAAGCTAAAACCCGAAGAAGTGCTGTTTTACAGGGATATCTACAAGGGCGTGACGGAAGCTTATCACATGAACAAGGTCCACTGGATAACATTGTATCTCGACAGCGACGTGCCAACATTAGAGATAGAAGATCTTACCCTCAGAAGCTTTGAGCTTACAAAGAGTAAAGATAAAAAGAAAACCAAAAAGCGAAAGGAAGCTTTATAAAATGAGAACTTTTTCAAAATCAAGCAAGCTTGATAACGTGTGTTATGATATAAGAGGTCCTGTTATGGACGAAGCAAATGAAATGATAGCAAAGGGAGAGAAGATATTCAAGCTCAATATCGGAAACCCTGCTCCGTTTGCATTCAATGCCCCTGACGAGATAATACAGGCAATGACAGACAATCTGAGAAACGCTCAGGGCTATTCCGACTCAAAGGGCATAACAGAAGCAAGACAGGCCATTTATGATTATGCACACTTTAAGGGCATACCTGTTGAAAGTCTTAACGATATCTACACCGGAAACGGTGTTTCCGAGCTTATCACAATGGTAATGCAGGGTCTTCTCAACAACGGTGACGAGGTGCTTGTTCCTGCACCTGACTATCCGCTTTGGACAGCTTCCGTTACTCTTGCAGGTGGTACTGCCGTTCACTATATTTGTGATGAAAGCTCCGAATGGTATCCTGACCTTGAGGACATGGAAAAGAAGATAACAGACAAGACAAAGGCTATCGTTATCATCAACCCTAACAACCCGACAGGTGCGGTATATCCAAAAGAGATACTTGAAAAGATAGCAAACATGGCAAGACGTCATGAGCTTATCATATTCTCAGACGAGATATATGACAGACTTCTTATGGACGGCGTTGAGCACACTTCTATCGCTTCACTTTGTCCTGACGTTTTCTGCATCACCCTCAACGGACTTTCAAAGTCCCACAGGATAGCAGGTTTCCGTGTGGGTTGGATGACCCTCAGCGGAGATAAGAGCAGGGTAAAAGGCTACATCGAGGGTCTTAATATGCTTTCAAGCATGAGGCTTTGTTCAAATGTACCGAGCCAGTATATAATCAAATATGCTCTTGGTGATTACACAAAAACTGACGATCTGCTCCTGCCGGGCGGACGTATCTACGATCAGAGAGAGTATATCTACAACGCACTTAACAGCATTGACGGTCTGTCGGCTGTAAAGCCTAAGGCGGCATTCTATATCTTCCCAAAGATAGACGCAAAGCGTTTCAACATCACAAATGACGAGCAGTTCGTGCTTGATTTTCTCCGTGAGAAGAAGATACTTCTTGTTCATGGCGGCGGCTTCCACTGGGAACAGCCTGACCATTTCAGGATAGTTTATCTTCCTAAGCTTGAGGATCTTGAATACTCCATGAATGAAATGAGAGATTTCCTCAAAGACTACAAGCAAAAGTAAAACTGTAGAGCGGACAGTGTTCGCCAAATATGCTTTTATGCTCATACCATACATCTACAAACACAGACACGAGGTACAAAAATGTCAAAACTTTGCAAATCATGTGGAAACTATTATGAGGGAGATCACTGCGACAAGTGCGGCTATGGCGACCCAAACTTAAAGACCCACGCCGCCGACAAATACAAAAAGCCCACAAAGCCTGAACGTTTCAGGACGGAGGAGGAAAAAGAGCTTTACGCCGAGTGGGAAAAGGAAAAAAAAGAGGACACTGAGATAAAGCGTCACTATGATCCCAACGCAGGCAAAAAGACCCTTGCCATTGTGGCGGTAGTTGTTATAGGCGTTATCGTGGCTGTGCTATACAAAAGCGGAGTTATTTTCAGCTCCACAAAGACAGAGGTAATAGAAAAATACTTCAAGTCCATACAGACAAGCGATTTCGACTCATTCGTGGAGTGCTTTCCAAAAGAGATGAAGAACGAATACGAACAGCAGCGAACCGAAGGCGGATATGGCAAAGAGCAGGTTATGAAAGAAGTCCTTTACGGTGATTTCATTGAAAGCTATGGTTCTGATTACACTATTGACGTATCTTTCGGAAGAGAAACAAAGCTTGACAAGTCTGAATATGACCTGAGCGAATACAAAAGCTTTTACGGCTCTGCACCGAATGTTTCAGAGGCTTATGAGATAGTAACGAACGTGACTTTCAAAGGCTCAAAGGGCAGTGAGGACGCAAAGCTTTACATCTACGTTGGAAAATGCAGCGGAAAATGGTGCATTTTCAATATCACGCAGGATAACGGCATTGTTGACGAGGACACGGGGCTTAAAACTTCAGAAAATTAAATAGCACAAAGCAAAACCGCCACGGAGAAAGATCCGCAGCGGTTTTTTGTTTTGCGATAAAACCTATATGGTGGGACGCCGTATTTCTGTAAAACAGAAATTGAGTCGCTCCCCTACATATAAGTGGCGTAATTATACGCTTTTATGTGATATTATTTCTTCTTAAAAGCAAATGACTTTCTTGTTCTCTGCTTTCCGCCTATTGACATTGTGAATATCTTGTCGCTCATGAAGATTTTCAGTGCGACAGTCATGCACACTATAAGAAGCACTATCTGATAGATAAGTCCCCCTGCATAAAGGCTGTAGTTGCCAAACATTACGTTCTCGCTTGCCATAAAGGTATGGGTGAACGGTATAGCATAGACGATATACTTTATAACAGGTGAAAGCGTTCTGATATCAACTACCATTGCAAGAAGATATGGTATCATTGCGGAGAAGGTTATAGGCAAAAGCATTGTCTGGGCAGATTTTGCGTCTTTTGCAAGTGCGCCTAATACCATTGAGAGTGACAATGAGATAAGGATAGACACAAACATCTGTATTCCCACAAGAGCATACTGTCCAATGCTCATAGTAAGACCAAGGTTTTCCATTGCAGATTCATATGCCGAGGTATCTCCCATGCCCTCCGTAAGACCGCCTGTCATTTTGCTCATGCCGAACATATAGACCACAGCCTGCAAAGCCGCAACAACACCTGCGGCAAGCATTTTTGACGCAAGAACTGAAAGTCTTGAAACAGGTGCGGAAAGAAGCGTTTCAAGGGTCTTATCTATTTTCTCGGTAGAGATCGCGCTAAGTATCATCTGAGCCGAGAACATTATAAGAACGAACATTATTATAGGCACTACCATGCTCTGTGCTGAGCAAAGGGACATCACTACAGAACTGCTCACTTTATCTGCCTTGTCGCCAACAACCGTTGTTTCAGAAAGCAGTACAGGGTCTTCAAGCTGATTCATTTCGTCCTCTGTCATTGTGCCGCTTGAAAGCTTATCCTGATAGATAGTTGATTTTACTGCCTGCTGTATAACTGCAAGGGCAGTGTCCGAGCCTGTGTTTATATTTGACATGGTTGCAAGAGAGGTCATTCTCTGAACATATCCAACGTCTGCCTTTTTATGCTGTTTTACCTGCTCTGTAAAGCCTTTTGGTATTATCACAACGCTGTCCTGATCGAGCCTTTTAAGCTCTGCGGCATAGTCGTCAGACTTTATATCTACAACTGTTATCTTACCGTCACCAGCCTTTGCAGTAGCTTTCAGAGAGTTTAAAACGTTTTCTGTGAACTCTGTTTTGTCAAGGTCGCAGATAGTAAGGTCGGAAGCCTTTTCGGCACTGTCACTTATTGCCCCTGACATTGCCTGACCTGCCATAACAAGCACCACTACTGTGACTATCATTGTTATAATAGTTTGCAGACTGAGCATTTCCTTTAATTCCTTGCGGAAAAGACTATAAACCTTCACGGTCAAGCACCACCCTTTCAAAGACTTCTTCAAGGTTCTGAGCGCCATATTTTTCAATAAGCTCCGCAGGCTTGCCGACCTCCAGCAACTCACCCTTTGCAATTATACCCACTCTGTCTGAAACATACTCTATTTCAAGCATATTGTGGGAAGAAAGCAGAAAGCTCATGCCCTCAGAAGCAAGCTTTCTTATCATTCTTCTTATTTCAAGGGCGTTTATAATATCAAGTCCCGAAGTCGGCTCGTCAAGGATAGCCAGTGCAGGGAGCGGCATTATCGCCCTTGCAAGGAGAAGCTTTCTTGCCATACCACGGGAATAATTTGATATTTTATCGTTAAGCCTGTCACCAAGCTCGCATATCTCACAGCCACGCTTAACAAACTCGTAAGCCTGTTCTCCGTTGTCGGCATAGATAGAAGCCATGAATTCCAGATATTCTCTGCCTGTCATGGTCTTATACGCACCAGCCTCGTCAGGGAGGTATGTAATGCTTTTTCTTACCATATCAGGTTCAGTGAGAATACTATGACCTGCCACGATAGCGTCGCCCTCTGTTGCCTGCAAAAGTGTTGATATCATTCTTATGGTCGTGGTCTTTCCTGCACCGTTTGGACCTATCAGCGCAAATATCTCGCCCTTTCCAACGTCAAAAGTGACGTTATGTGAGGCGTAAATGCCTTTTTTGTACTGCTTTGAAAGCCCTTTGACCTGTAAAACAGTTTCCATCGTTTCACCATTCCTTTCTTTGTCTGTATCATTATATTTTTTGTGAATAAATCAAGTATAGCACACCACGTTCCAACTGTCAATTGACATTTGTCATGTACTATTGTGTAAATATGATTTACTAACAATATACACTGTCTATGGCACGATGTCAATAGCAGTTTTTACCAAAACAGGCATGATTTTTATTATTTATGCGTTAGAATGTAAAATTCACTTACTTTATGAGATAAAGTAAACCACGTTACACAATGATTACAAATCAAATAATATTCTGTACATTTTCAACTCTTTCAAGTACATTTTTTTGGATATCACAATGTAATGATTTGATTACATTTTGGTTACAGACAAGGGTAAAAAAACGGACGATTGTTGAAAACTTTATAATTTTCAACACCAAATTGCTGTTATAGCATGAGTTTTAAACATTTTCAACATAGTTTTCAACATTTTCAAAAGTTTTCAACTGTAGTTTTCAACTGTCCAAAAAAGCTCTTGTTACCGTTTTTTAATCATTTGTAATTTATTCATTTTTCGTACTTCTATAGTAAATAGGGAGGATTTATTACATTTTCACCAATGAACGAATTTAAAATTTGTGAAGTATTTAAGTTTTAAAATAGGCTTTTGCTGTTTACAAATGAATGAAAATATGTTAAACTTATAATAAATATGAATGAAAAGTTACAATATTCATTATTGGAGGAAAAATTATGGGAAAATTTATTGACCTGAAGAAAGCCGCCGCTGTGCTGCTGACTTCGGTAACACTCATGTCGGCTGCGGCGGCACTGCCTGCTGTGGACAAAACGCCGCTTCTTTCGCAGACGGCGATAACTGTTGAAGCGGCAAGCGTCGGAAAAGTCACAGGGCTTACTTCAAAAACACTTAGCAACAGCGAGATAAAGCTTAGCTGGAAAAAGGTCAGCGGAGCTTCGGGATACTCAGTTTGTATGAGAAAAAACGGTAAATATCCGCAGATCGCAGACGTAAAAAGTGGCTCGACCCTCACATACACTGTGAAAAAACTGCCAAATGCTACCCGTGAAAACTTCAAGGTAAGAGCCTACAAGACCGTGAAAGGAAAAAAGGTATACGGCGCATATTCAAACAACTGGAACACCGCCACGAACCCACAGCCTGCAAAGGGTCTTAAAGTATCAAGCGTTTCCTACAACAGCGTAAAGCTTTCATGGACAAAGATAGGATGCACAAATTACAGAATATTTCAGCTTAAAAATGGTCAGTGGAAAGAGATTGCAAAGACCACAGGCACAAGCTACACTGTAAAAAATCTCAGCCAGAAGACCACATACAAGTTCAAGATAAGAGCCTGCAAGACAGACGACAAGAAAGCCAACCACTATGGAAAATATTCTGCAGAGGTATCCGCTACCACATCTAAAGCTCCTGCTGTTGTGACCCCAGTTTCACAGCATGGTCAGCTTTCTGTAAAGGGTGCGAATATTGTTGACAAGAACGGCAAGATATTCAAGATAAAGGGTATGTCAACTCACGGCATCATGTGGGAAGATTTCTCCGATATCCTTACAAAGGACTCTCTTAAAGTGCTGAGAGATGACTGGAAGGTCAACACTATAAGAATTGCAATGTACACAGAAGAATGGGGTGGCTACTGCACCGAGAACGGCAAGTATCAGGCACAGGCAAAGCAGAAAGTCAAGACAGGCGTTGAGAACGCAAAGTCTCTTGGAATGTATGCTATAATCGACTGGCACGTTCTCAATGACCAAAACCCTAACAACCACAAAAATGAAGCTATCAAGTTCTTCACAGAAATGGCTAAGACCTACAAGAACTACAATAACGTTATTTATGAGATCTGCAACGAGCCTAACGGCGGTGTAACATGGACAGGCGGCATAAAAAGTTACTGCCAGAGCGTTGTAAGCGCTATCAGAAAATACGACAGTGACGCTATCATAATTTGCGGTACAGGCACATGGAGTCAGGACATAGATCAGGTGCTTGGCAACAAGCTTTCAGACAAAAACTGCGTTTATGCTCTTCACTTCTATGCAAACTCTCACACTGATTGGCTGAGAAACAGACTTAAGAACTGCTACAACAAGGGACTTCCTGTTCTTGTATCTGAGTTCGGAACTTGCGACGCAAGCGGAAACGGCGGATATAACTCAGCAGAAAGCACAAAATGGCTCAAGCTTCTCGACTCACTAAAAGTGGGCTACATAAACTGGTCAGCCTGCGGAAAGAGCGAAACGGCTTCCGCATTCGTTAGCGGTACGAACCTCAAAGCTATAAAGAGCGGCACTTCACAGCTCACAGCAAGCGGCAAGTTCATTCGTGATTGGTACAGAAACCACTGATAACACAAAAGACCTCTCTTGGTGGGAGGTCTTTTTTTTGCACAGAAACTAACGATAAGCGGGCGACCCAAGGTCGCCTCTACACTATAAAAACAAAGCCGAGGGGCATTTACCTCTCGGCTATTGTTATTTTATATCATATCACAAAGAACAGTGCCGTTCTTATAACGGCTGTAAAAAGCATAGCATAGAACGATGTGCCAAGCAAAAGCTGATTTGCCCAGAATATATCGTTAGGCTCGCATGGCTTTAGATTTCTGCCTATAACAGGCTTTCTTACAAGCTGTCCGCCGTAATACTCATCACTGCCAAGCTGGATACCCAATGCACCTGCACACACCGACTGAGTTTGCGCTGAATTAGGACTAGGGGATTTTCTTCTGTCTTTTTTGTATACCTGAGAAGCGTTCTTGCTGTCAAGGTGAAGATAAGAAACGTTCATTTTCATAAGCAGAGCGGCTATTCTTGCAGGTATAAAGCTGAGAACGTCGTCCAGCTTTGCAGGAAATTTGCCGAAGTTTATGTATGTGTCTGTTTTATAGCCCACTGTGTTGTCGATAATATTCACTGTTCTGTAGAGTATTCCGCCCAGACCACCGAATATCGCAGACCAGAAAATAGGTGCGACCGCCCAATCTGTGGTGTTCTCTGCAACCGACTCCACCGTACTTTTTATAACAGCGTCAATGTTCATATCGTCGGTGTCACGGAATGTGACTTTTTTTACTTTACGCTGTGCCGAAGAAAGATTGCCTGCCCTTGCCGCACGCATTACGCCCCCTGCTGCAGTTTTAAGGGACTTTACAGAAAGCGCTGACCAGCACATTATGCCCTCGAGGAAGATGCCAAGTGCGGCATTTAGCTTATAGCCCACGAATAGAAGAAGCAATGCCACAGCGGCAACTATAAGAAGCACTATCACAGTCATCATAAGACCTGCCATACGCTGTGCTTCGGGGGTGTTTTTATAGCTGTTTCTGAAAGACTTATCAAGTTTTGCCACAAGCTTTTTTATAAAATACTGAGGATAGACCACTACTTCAGGGTCGCCAAGGAGCATATCCAGCGCAAAGCCAAGCGCAAGCGCCGCCAGTGAATTTATCAACATATATACATATCCTTTCTTCAGGCAATAATTACTTATGATAATTATATCACAACATTTTCTGATTTTCAATACCTTTATGCTCTGATTTTAAGGGATAAGGCACAAAAAAGGGCGGTCAGAGCCGCCCGAACAAAAGTCTTTCAAAAAAATCAGAAACTAAGGTGCGAACACTGTTTGCCCCTACACTGAATAGATATATCCATAAGCTTTTGTGATAACTATATTATTTGCATATCTCCGAAAGCTTTTCAAGCATAAGATCCATTTCCTCGTCTGTGCCGATAGTAATTCTCAGGAAGTTATCTATTCTCGGCTTGTTGAAATATCTCACGAAGATACCATTTTCACGGAGGTATGTGAAGATCTCCTTTGCAGAGAGCTTTTCATGCTGTGCAAAGAGAAAATTCGTTTCGCTGTCAAGGACGTTGAAGCCCATTTCACGCATTTTTTCCGCTGTTCTATCCCTTGTTGCCTTGACCTTTTCAACTGTCGCCTTGAAATAATCCTCGTCAGAAAGGCTTGCAACGGCAGTTTCTATGGCTATCTGGTCGAGAGGATAGGAATTGTATGAGTCCTTTACAGCCCGCATATAGCTGATAAGCTCAGCACTTGCAAAAGCCATGCCCACTCTCATGCCTGCAAGGGAACGTGACTTTGAGAAAGTCTGTGTTACAACGAGATTATCGTACTCTTTCACAAGCTCCACGCAGGAATATCTGCCGAAATCCACATATGCCTCGTCGATTATAACAATGCTGTCCTGATTGTTTTCAAGAAGTTCTCTTATAAATTTCTCACCCACACCAAGGCTTGTCGGAGCATTAGGGTTTGGTATAACAACGCCACCGTTAGGCTCTTTGAAATCCTCGATATTTATTACAAAATCATCGTCAACGCTCTTAGTCTTGTATGGTATCTTCAGAAGCTCACACCACACAGGATAGAACGAATAAGTTATATCAGGATAAAGTATAGGCTTATCAGAGTTGAAAAATGCTCTGAAAGCTGTGGCAAGCACATCGTCTGAACCGTTTCCGCAGAAAACATTTTCGCTATTCAGTCCCACACGCTCCGCAAGCGCCGTTCTCAGTGCAGAAGCATCAGCACTAGGGTATTTTCTAAGCTCTGCAATAGTTTTCCCCTCCAATATTGCCTTTACCTTTGGTGACGGCGGATAAGGGTTTTCATTTGCATTGAGCTTTATTATCTTATCGTTTTTAGGCTGTTCCCCTGCAACGTATGGCTCTATATTTATAAGGTTTTTTCTCCAAAGCTTTTCGCTCATTTTACATTATCCTCTCTATATTTTATCATAGTAAAGCATTAATATAAAATATTATAGCACATACCGCTTATGTTGTCAAATAAAAGCCGCCTAGTTTTCAAAGTAAGCCTGTATAGACTGCAAAACGCCGTCATAGTAATATGCGTTCACGCTCATGGAATCGCTCTTCCAATCAAGAAACTGATCTTTGCCGTTTCTGTCGCTGACCTCAGGTGTGCCGAGAATCGCAGCCATCTCCTCAGGAGTTGAATTTTTTGTTATACCGAATATTGAGCAGTCGCTTTCGGTGGTGAAACTCATTCTTATCTTATGGAGGGTATGATCGCTGTTGAGCCAGAAGTCGAAGATGATGATATTATCCACAGTCGAGCTTGTTTTTCCGTAGCAAAGAGCAGAATCGTATTCATCGTCAGGTGTATCCGCCATTTCTGCTCTTACATCATCAATAAGCTCATTGCCTGTGAAAACGTGGTCTATGCCCTTATAGCTAACGCTTATATCCTTAGGCAGAGCAGCGTCTGAAGTAAGGTCGAGGGTCTTGAGGTCATCATATACCTTTACTCTGTTCTCATCAGTGTTTACAGTGCTCTCGCCCGGTGTTGTTATGCCTGTATACTCAGATGTGAAAACAGCCTCTCCGTCTTTTTCGTGTATTTCTTCCTGCGGATAGTTTTTGCTGTAGTATGTGAAATCGGAAACCGAGAAGTAATCAAGCACTACGTCATACTCTTCGTAATTACTATATGTTTCCACCACGCCGAGTGAAATTGTATAGTCAACGTTCTCCCAATACATTGTATAGCATTTATAATCGTCCATGCCGTCATATTCGCTGTTCATATAAATGCTTGTAGGGCAGCCCATTTTGTCGATTATTTTATCAAGATCTTCTTTATTGCTGTAGTTGCCGTAGCTTTCATACTCCCAGTCGGAGGTATCCACAGCCTCTTCTAAAGGTATGGTAATGCTCCAGCTGTTTTCCTTGAGAATGTCAGCCACACTTGCGTCACGGTCAAATGGGTTTGCACTGGTAAGGTCGTAGTTTGTTTGGCTCTCATCTGATGAAACGAAGGTTATCTCAACGTCACTGTTTTCACCTATCATTTTATCAACGCTCATAATATCACTAGATCTGCCAATATCGTCGCCGTACATTTTCATATTGGCATTGCCGCCGTCTATGGCACTAAGGTCAACAGGCACTGATATTTTGCTGCCGAAAATATCCTGCGGCAAAGTATCTGACGGCGTGCCGCCCTGAAAGCTGTCTATCCAATATAAGTCGCTGTCTTTGTTATCCTTAGCGGTATCAGACACGTCTTCATCGCCCTTTGAAGCTGTGCTGTCATTTTGTGAAGAAGCAACAACAATATCATTATTATCATCGTCATCACTATTATTTGAACTAAGCATTACCGCCGCTGTGATACCTCCGCCCACAACTGCCACTGCACAAACGCCTGCTATAACCTTTGCTTTTACTGTTGAAAACATTCCTTTTCCTCCCGATATAGTTTTTGTTGATGTTACGCTATCGGGAACTGCATTAGCGGCTGAGGCTGAGCCTGTGAAAACGGTAAGTTTCGGAAGAACGGTGTTTGAAGCCTCTTTATTAAGAAGCTTTGAAAGAATAAATACAGGCACGACAGCATGAAGTCTGTCGTTGTTGTTTTCCTCGTATATAAGCACCGCCTCCTTTATCTTTTTTCTTGCGGCACTAAGGCGGGAAGTTACTGTACCTGTGGTGCAGTTCATTACCTCTGCTATCTCAGGCACTGTGAGCATATCGAAATAATACAGTATCACCGACTGTCTTTGCTCCTCTGTGAGAACAGTGTCGATAATATCCATTATTATCTTTCTTTTAGCGTCATTGCTCACATATTCCTCCGGGATAAGCCCCTCGTCAGGGATCTCCTCTATTATCTCCTCTGAGTTGTCCTCAGGGGCGGAATTGTTTCTAAAGTGCATTTTGCAGAGATTTATCCCTATCCTGTTTACCCATGCTGGAAAATTCTCAGGCTGTGCAAGAGTGCCAAGCTTTTGAAGGGCTTTAAGATAAGTTTCCTGAGTGATATCCTCTGCAAGCTGTGGGTCGCCAAGAAGCTTCAGACAGCTAAAATACACTGTTCTGCCCGTTTCTTCATAAAGCGCACCGAACGCCGCCTTGTTTCCCTGTGCCGCCTGCAATACAAGCTTTTTGATATCATCTTTTTCCATGTTTTTGACCTGCTCTTTCTTTCCGAATTGCCGTTTTCTCGTCCGCTGTTTTATCAGTCCCGACATTAGTTAGATGCAAAACGCAGACGATTTGTTGAGCAAATTCAAAATTTTCATATATAGTTTACATATAATTAATACTTATTATTATAATATTGCCGAAATAATTATATCACATAACAAAATGCCTGTCAACGAGCAAAAAATATCCCCCACAAATGTGAGGGATAGGTTTTTCAGAACATACCTGCAAGATACATTCTACTTTCATAAAGCTTTTTTGAATTTGTATCGAAGGCAAAATGATATCTGTAGAGAGGTGTTAGCCCTGCGGCATTTTTCTCGCCTAAAACATATGCAACGAAAACATCAGGGTCAGTGTCGCTGTTCACACAGTATGTTCCGCTCATTGACATATCGCCCTGTGAGTAAACATAGGAAAGATAGTTTCCTGAAATGCTGTTCTCGCCCTTTGAGATGCCCTGAGAAGCAAGCATCTCCTGCACTGATCGTGCTGAATAATCATCTATGTTGTCATATATCTCATCAAGCTTCTTTGTGCTTGTGACATCATAGCAAAGCCTTGTTGGCATACCGGTCGGTATCCAAGCAGGGGTGTAAATATCGTTTGACATAGGCGTTTCCTCTGCCCATACCACATAGCTGTCTGCAAGAGATACCTGTCCGTCAGGGTTTGTGAGGTTTGCAACATAGACCGTTATCTCATCTCCCTGCGGCTCGACATTTGGGATAAGGGTCATGTAATAGCTATCCCACCATTCACCGCCGAAATAATTGTCAGCACCTACACGATAATTGAGCATTTCGCCCTTTTTATCCTCATAGTGACCACCGTCGCAGTATACAAAGCTGTATTCGTCAGCATATTTTGCATAGAAATCAGACGTTTTTATATATCCGCCCACCTGCATGATGTCACCGTTGAGCTGAACAAGACCTGACGAAAGATCAGCATTTTTTATCTCATCAGAAACAGTGTAAACAGCCACTTCAAACTCGCTGTTTGAATTTGTACCGCTTGCATCATCGTCAGTAACATTATCTTCATTATCAGCATTTTCATCAAGTTCGTTTAGATTGTCCTCTATCTCCTGCTCGTTCACTTCCCCCTGTGCGTCTGTCTGAACGGCTGTGTTTGGCTTATCAGCATCTGCTGTCTTATCTCTGTTTGCAAGCACCACCGCTGTGATACCTCCACCTACTACTGCCAATGCGACTACTCCTGCTATTACTTTTGCTTTTACTGTTGAAAACATACCTTTTCCTCCCGATTTACTTATTGTAGTATTTTTATCGGGAACAATATCCTCGGCGGCTGCCGTGTTGCTGAAAACGGATAATTCAGGCAGCTTCAAATGCTGACATTCCTGCATAAATATCTTTGACAGAACAGGTATAGGCATAACAGCATGAAGCCTGTCATTGTTTTTCTTTTCGTAAATAAGCACCGCCTCCCTTATCTTCTTTCTTGCAGCGCTAAGACGGGAAGTGACAGTGCCAACAGAACATTCCATTATCTCTGCTATCTCAGCCACGCTCATCATATCAAAATAGTAAAGTATTATTGTCTGACGCTGTTCGTCAGTGAGAGCGGTGTCGATAATGTTCATTATTATCCTGCGTTTTTCTTCGCTGTCGGCATAATCGTCAGGGATAAGCTCGCTGTCGGGCGTATCGTCGATTATCTTTTCCGACTCCTCCTCCGCAGTGCGGGGATTTTTCCTGAAATACATTTTGCAGTTGTTTATGGCAATGCGGTTTACCCATGCTGAGAAATTCTCAGGCTCTTTAAGGCTGTCAAGCTTTTCAAGAGCTTTCATGAAAGTGTCCTGAGTTATATCCTCTGCCTGCTGAGCATTTCCAAGAAGCTTCAGGCAGTTAAAATATACGCTCCTGCCCGTTTCTTCGTAAAGCTCGCCGAAAGCTGCTCTGTTCCCCTGTCCTGCCTGCAAAACAAGACATCTTATCTTTTCCTTTTCCATTTTTTCTACCAAGCTTTCTTTTTATTATCGAACAAAAAAATATCCGTTTTCAGCACTCGGTTATTGTTCCGACATCACTTAGATGTTTGCTGAAAACGGAATATTGAGCAAATATAAAACTTAATATATTGTTTACAAAATATTAATCAACATATTCTCTGACTCTGAGATGTATACCCACGCTGTCAGCAACCGCCTGAGATTTTTTTATCTCCTCTTCGCCGATTATATCAACCACAGTGAGCATTACCTCCGGCACGAACTCTTTCACTCTTTTTGCAAAAGAGAGCATTTCTTCAAAACAGTTCACACCCTTGAATGAGGGTCTTGTTACCTCGTCATAAGCCTTTGCGTCAGAAGCGTTAAGACTTATTGAGATTATATCAACAAGTCCCTTGAACTCAGTAGGAGTTTCACGCTTGTTGATAAGGTCGCTAAGACCATTTGTGTTGATCCTTACAGGTGTCTTTGTAACAGACTTTATATACTTTGCAGTTTCTTTGAGTATTTCAAGCTCACAGGTAGGCTCGCCATAGCCGCAGAAAATAATTTCCTTGTAGCTGTCAAGGTCACGCTTTTTGATGTTGTCTATTACCTCTTCGGCAGTTGGCTGATGTTCCAGCCACAGTGGGTCAGAGCCATAAGCACCGTCACCGTTGTGACGAATACAGAATGTGCAGTTGCATGGGCACTTGTTTGTGATGTTGAGATAAAGCTTATCGCCTATCTCATAAGAAATATTCATAGCTTTTATCATTATAATTACCTCTTTTTTTGTAATATATCAAATTATAGAGTAAACGGGCGAACACTGTTCGTCCCTACAGAGAGAAATATTATCGCCGCAGGCGATACCTTCATTCCTCATTCCTCACTCCTAACTCCTCATTAATATCTATTCTCTTATCTGTCCGTTGCCAGAGATAAGATACTTTGTGGTGGTCATTTCTCTAAGACCCATAGGACCTCTTGCATGAAGCTTCTGAGTGGAAATGCCTATCTCAGCACCAAGGCCGAACATTCCGCCGTCTGTAAATCTTGTTGAGCAGTTTACATATACTGCCGCTGAGTCAACACGCTTTTGAAATTCCTGTGCGGCAAAAAGGCTTTCCGTAACGATACACTCAGAATGTCCTGTAGAAAAACTGTCGATATGTTCAAGGGCTTCCGCCATGTCGTCAACGACCTTGATAGAGATTATATAGTCAAGAAACTCTGTTGCATAATCGTCATCATCAGCAGGAGTAACGTTTTCAGGACCAAGTATCTGCCTTGTAAGCTCACAGCCTCTTATCTCAACGTGGTGCTTGTCAAGTCTTTCTTTAAGCTTCGGGAGAAAATCCTCTGCGATATCCCTGTGAACAAGACAGCTTTCAACTGCGTTGCATACAGACGGACGTGAGGTCTTGCCGTTATCAACAATGTTCACAGCCATTTTTATATCCGCACTTGCGTCAACATAAACGTGACAGTTTCCTGTGCCGGTCTCGATAACAGGCACAGTGGCAGACTGTACAACAGCCTTTATAAGCTGTGCGCCTCCTCTTGGGATAAGAACATCAATATAATCATTAGCTTTCATCATATCAAGAGCGATGCCTCTGTCAGTATCCTCCACAAGCTGAATGATGTCAGGGCTGAAACCTGCCCTTTCAACAGCCTTTCTCATAAGGTCGGCAAGCATTTTGTTTGAGTTTATTGCTTCCTTTCCGCCCCTGAGTATAACAGCGTTTCCACTTTTAAGGCAAAGTATAGCGCCGTCTACAGTAACGTTAGGTCTGGCTTCAAAAATAATGCCTATAACACCCATTGGAACTCTTACTTTCTCGATCTTCATGCCGTTAGGTCTTGTTGAGCCTGAAACTACCTCGCCCACAGGGTCGTCAAGCTGTGCAAGCTCCTCGCAAGCCTTTGCCATGCCCTCGATACGGCTGTCATTGAGTGCAAGTCTGTCAAGCATTGCCTCAGACATTTTTCTCATTCTGCCGTTTTCAAGGTCAACCTTGTTTGCTTCGATAATATCGTCCTTGCAAACTCTCAGGATATGTGCGATCTCAAGAAGTGCGTCATTTTTCTGTGTTGTTGAAGCGAAGGCGATATCCTTTTTGCAAGCTTTTGCTTTCTGTCCCAAAATATCGATGTAACTCATTTTTACTATACCTCCCCGTTAGCTGTAAAAAGTGTTCCTATAGGTTTATTTTCAAATACCTTATACAAATGTCTTGGATCTCTGCCATTCATTATTATAAGATCTATTCCGCCATTTTTGCATATCTCAGCGGCTTTTATCTTTGTCGCCATTCCGCCTGTGCCAAGTGAAGAACCTGCACCCCCTGCAATAGCCTTTATCTCCTCTGTTATCTCAGGCACAACAGGAATAAGCTCAGCGTCATCATACTTATGAGGGTCTTTGTCAAAAAGTCCCTCAATATCAGACATTATTATAAGCAGATCTGCATTAGCAAGCACCGCAACATTTGCCGCAAGAGAATCGTTCTCACCCATTTCAAGCTCCAGCTCATCAATAGACACCGTATCGTTCTCGTTCACAATAGGGATAGAACCAAGCTCTATGATGCGGTTGAGAGCGTTCTGCACATTTATGCGTCTGTCCTCCAGAAGAATATACTTTGTAAGCAGAAGCTGAGCCACATTAAGGCTGTATTCAGAGAAAAGATTATCGTAAAGATACATAAGCTCACACTGACCCACCGCCGCACAAGCCTGTCTTGTGGGAGTGTCCTTGGGTCTTTCCTTTATGCCCAGCTTTGCTCTGCCAAGACCCACCGCACCGCTTGATACAAGGATTATCTCATGCCCTGCATTTTGCAGATCGGCAAGAGTTTTAACGAGCTGTTCCACACGGCGTATATTAAGAAGCCCCGTGCTGTGAGTAAGAGTAGAAGTTCCTACCTTTACCACAACTCTTTTCTTTTTTGTCATATCTATCATTTTTATCATGTCCTTATTGTTATTTTCCGTTGACAACATTCTGCGGCGTACCCTCTATCCACATTTTCAAGTTCTGCGCAACAGTTTCAAGAAGCCTTTCTCTCGTCTGCTTTGGCGCCCATGCTATGTGAGGGGTAACAGTGCAGTTCTTTGCGTTTCTGAGAGGGCAGTCTTCACTCATTGGCTCGTTTGTGAGAACATCAATTCCTGCCCCTGCAATGACTTCATTTTCAAGAGCCTGTGCAAGAGCCTTTTCGTCCACAAGACCGCCCCTTGCAGTGTTGACGAAAAATGCTGACTTTTTCATCATGCCAAGGCTTTCGGCATTTATCATTTTCTCATTATCCTTTGTAAGAGGACAATGGAGCGTCACTATATCAGAGGTCTTTAGAAGTTCTTCAAGGCTTACCGCAGGCGTGCCGTCAGTTATTTTTTGGGGTGAGCGTGTAAAGGTGATGATCTTCATGCCGAACGCTCTTGCTATCTCAGCAACTTTCTTTCCTATGTCGCCATAGCCTACTATACCAATGGTTTTTCCTGCAAGCTCATAGGTAGGAATACCAAAATATGAAAACAGCTTATAATTCACCCAGCCACCCTCGTCAACTTTCTCGGCATATTCTCTTATCTTGCTGAAATAGTTGAGGATAAGTGCAAAAGTATGCTGTGCCACTGCGTTTGTAGAATATGCAGGCACATTGCAGACCACTGCGTCATGCCTGTCTGCGGCGGAGAGGTCAACATTATTATATCCCGTTGCAAAAAGACCGACGTATTTCAGGTTTTTGCACTTTGAGAATACCTCCTCTGTTATAAGGCACTTATTACATATAACAGCGTCAGCGTCACCTATCTTTTCTGCGACCTGTTCATTTGGTGTAAAACCATAAACAATGCTTTCACCAAGGACTGTTATACCCTCCAGCGACACATCGTTTCTTGAAACTGTTTCAGAGTCAAGTATAACTATTTTCATTCTTCATCTTCCTTTTGAGCAGTTTCCGACTTTTCCTCGGCATTCTCCAAAGCTTTCTGCTTTTTAGCAAACCTATGGGAAATAAAAGCTGTTGCCGCAAGAAGCGCTACCTCTGCACCGAAAAGCATACCGATAACAAAGCTTTTTGTGGTAAACTGAGTAACTATAGTAATGTCGATAGCTATCATTAATGTAAGATAATGATAAGAGCCTTTCCTTATGAACTGAGTTATATATAAAAGCGTAGCGATAACGCAGAATATCATATGCACCTTGAAAGGCAAGGGGGCATAAACGTTCTGCAAGGTCGCAGTTTCCGCCGCCAGTGTTTCTATCACACTATCATCTCCTAAAGCATTATTTTATCATACTAAGATATTATACCACAGTTTTACGTCATTTGCAATAGATTTGAGTCTTTATAACGGCTTTATAAAACAAAAAGACAGAAGTATTTTTTCAAATACCTCCGCCTTTTTCGGGAAAAATTCGTCGTAATCTTTAATTTATACTATTTTAAGATAAATTACTTGTTAGCGAAATATCTGTCAAGCAGACCCTTGAAGCCGCATCCATGTCTTGCTTCGTCCTTAGCCATTTCATGAACAGTGTCATGGATAGCGTCATAGCCAAGCTCCTTTGCTCTCTTAGCAAGCTTCAGCTTGCCCTCACAAGCACCATTCTCAGCCATATATCTCATCTCGAGATTTTTCTTTGTAGAAGGTGTTACTACCTCGCCCAGAAGCTCTGCGAACTTAGCAGCGTGCTCAGCCTCTTCATAAGCAGCCTTCTCATAGTACATACCTACCTCAGGATAGCCTTCTCTGTAAGCAACTCTTGCCATTGCAAGATACATACCTACCTCAGAGCACTCGCCGTTGAAGTTCTCTCTAAGACCTGCAACAACTTCCTCATCAAGACCCTCTGCAACGCCTACCTTATGCTCGTCAGCCCATGTGATAGCTGTTTCTTCTACTTTATTGAACTTTTCTGCTGGTGCGTGGCAGATAGGACACTCCTTTGGAGCAGCCTCGCCCTCATAAACGTAACCGCATACTGAACATACAAACTTTGACATAATTTTTGTCCTCCTTATTTTAATATCATTTTTTACTTTTCCACAGACCAGCGTTTTCGCTTTATCTGCGTTATTCTTTGCAGCTTTTCCCTTGCTGTAATTAAAGTATACCACATTAGTGTACATTTGTCAATAGGTTAGTTTTGTCTAACAATATAAAAATATTGCAAAATTTTATGGCAAAATTTTATGCAATTTGACGTAGACTATACTAACCAATAATACGTCTTGAAAAAAACTTAAAGCTGTGCTATACTAAAAATCAATATATGACAAAAAAGGAGTTTTTAAAATGAATAAGGAAAAAGCAGCGGCAGCAAAGGCTCTTTTCATGGAGGGCTACAACTGTTCACAGGCGGTAGTAGGCGCATGGGCTGAGGATATCGGCCTTGACAGCGAAACTGCATACAAGATAGCTTCGGGCTTTGGCGGCGGAATAGGCAGAATGAGAGAGGTTTGCGGAGCATTTACAGGTGCAGTCATGGTGCTTGGATTGAAATTTGGCAACACCATAGGCAGTGACAGGGCGGCAAAGGGCAAGGATTATGAGCGTGTTCAGCTTTTTGCAAAGCGTTTCAAGGAAGAGCTTGGCTCTGACACTATCATCTGCCGTGAGCTTCTCGGTCTGAGCGGACCTAGTGACCCTGACCCTGCAAAGCGCACAAAAGAATACTATCAGAAGCGTCCATGTCCTGAAACTGTAGCAATTGCAAGTGGTCTTTTGGGAGAATTTATGGAGTAGTTTTTTCAGAAAAAAACGTTGAAACTGTGGGCGAACGCTGTTTTCCCTACAAAATAATGCAAAAAAGGCGCTGTAAAAAAAAGCGCAACAAAGCCCGTGGATTTCCTCGATATGGAAGCCCACGGGCTTTAATATATCACACAGCA
>NZ_JBDGDD010000005.1:0-118937 GCF_040909065.1 Ruminococcus sp. RTP21359st1_H3_RTP21359_211015 | reverse complement strand
TTTATTTTATCAGATTTTTGCCTATCTCTCTTTTCTTTTTTCTTAATTTTGTCCAATATCTATTGTAGCACTACATTGCAATTTTTTTATTTTGACTGAAAACTCTTGACTATTGTATCCAAATCGGGTATAATATATACGGTATCGGGGTGTGGCGCAGATTGGTAGCGCGCTACCTTGGGGTGGTAGAGGTCGTCGGTTCAAATCCGGTCACTCCGACCAATATGTAAAAACGGCTTTCCGCTATTGTGGAGAGCCGTTTTTTAGTTGTCGAAATATTCTAACACAAAAAAGCTCCGAAATGATCGGAGCTTTTGGTTTTATATTACATCTTCGCAAGCTTTGCAAATTCTGCTTTCAGTGCAGGATAGATCTCTGTGTAAAGCTTGTAGTATTTCTCATACTCAGGTGCTCGCTCTGCTTCAGGCTGCTGTACCTTGTCGGTCTTTACTACTGCCTTACAAGCTTCCGGTACTGATGAGTAAATGCCTGCGCCTGTTGCTGCAAGAAGTGCTACGCCAAGGGCTGGACCTTCTTTCGATGAAGCTGTTTTTACAGGGCAGTTGTAAAGATCTGCGAGCATTGATCTCCACAGCGGTGAGCTTCCGCCGCCTCCGCATGCCATCATGTCGGATACGTTGATATCCATTTCTCTGAATACCTCAACACAATCTCTCAGGGAGTATGATACGCCCTCCATTACTGCTCTCAGCATATCACGCTTAGTGTGCATTGCGGAAAGTCCGAAGAATACTCCTCTTGCGTCAGGGTCAAGATGCGGTGTTCTTTCGCCCATGAGATATGGCAGATAGAGAAGTCTGTTTGCACCAACAGGCACTTTCTCTGCTTCCTTATCCATGAGATAATATTCGTCAACGCCCATGCACTTTGCTGTTTCTTTCTCTGCATTGCAGAAATTATCCCTGAACCATTTCAGCGAAAGTCCTGCGCCTTGTGTAACACCCATAACGTGCCATGCGTTCGGTACTGCTGCACAGCAGGTGTGAACTCTGCCCTTTGGGTCGATAGAGATAGAAGAAGTGTGTGCAAATACGACGCCTGATGTTCCGATAGTTGTGAACGCCTTACCGTCCTCTGCAACGCCTGTTCCGATAGCCGCAGCGGCATTGTCGCCTGCTCCGCCTACTACTATAGTACCCTCTTTAAGTCCTGTAAGCTCAGCCATTTTCTTTGTGACCTTGCCTGTTACCTCGCATGACTCGTACACCTTGCCCAGCATTGACATATCAATGCCAAGCGTATCGCAGACTTCCTTTGACCAGCAGCGGTTTGGCACGTCAAGAAGCTGCATACCGCTTGCGTCGGAAACCTCTGTTGCATATTCGCCTGTGAGGATAAATCTCAGATAGTCCTTTGGAAGAAGAATGTGTCTGCACTTTTCATATATATCAGGCTCGTTGTTCTTTACCCAAAGGATTTTCGCAGCCGTCCAGCCTGTGAGGGCAGGGTTTGCTGTTATCTTGATGAGCTTTTCTCTGCCTAGCTTTTCGTTCATTTCTTCAACTTCTGCGGCAGTTCTCTGATCGCACCATATTATGGACTTTCTAAGCACGTTGTTGTCCTTATCCAGCATAACAAGTCCGTGCATCTGACCTGAGATACCAACACCTGCAACGTCCTCTTTGTTTACACCGCTTTTGGTCATAACAGCCTTGATAGTGTTTATCATTGCGTTTGCCCAGTCAGCAGGATCCTGTTCTGCATAGCCGTTTTTAGGCTGATACATTGGATATTCAATAGTTACAGAAGAGATAACAGTGCCCTTTTCGTCAAAAAGCACTGTCTTAGTGCCGCTTGTGCCGCAGTCTACGCCGATTACATAAGCCATATTTTTTTTACTCCTTATAATATGTATAGTATCATTTGTACTCATTAAAACGATTACATTAATTATACAATATTTCTCTCTGAAATGCAATACCCATAAAACGTTTTCGCAAAATTTATCTGCACATAAAAACAGGACGGTGGGGCTACCGTCCTATAAGTTTGTTGAAAAAACTGGTGAGTGGGTGGGACGTCGAGGGCGCCGTCCCCTACAAAACAACGTGTCTGTGTTATTGGCAGGGTACGGTCTTATACCGCCATTTTAAGTCTAGTCTGCTTTCTCAAGCACAAAGAATGTGCTGTTGTTTTCGCTTTTCATTTCCTTTATAGCCCAGCCTGCCGCGATCAGACTGTTGAGCTTTTCAACTCGCTGAAATCTGTCCATATCCGGGGCTTTTCCATCATGGGCTTTGTCCTCATTTCTTGAAACATAAAATATCTTTTGCATATATATCCTCTTTCCCTGAGAGTGACAATTGTTCCCCGATTTTTTTACAACTGTCGCATTTTATTGATTACATTATACTACACAAATATGGAGATTTCAAGGAATACCAAAAATTTTAACCTCTTTTTAACGCTTTAGTATTATTCTGATTTTTCATGCTTTTCAGTGCTTATTATATATAACGGCATAGGTAAGGTGTAAAAATGCACGTTTTCAGGGCTGATTTATGTGCTGATATGTACAAAAACTTATGACGAGTGAGTATTTTTATATGACAGCCCTTGACTTTTTTTTATAAAAGGCATATAATATTATTATTAATTTATATATTTATAGTCTTTATAAATAATGAAACTAAGAAACTAATTTATATGGAGGGTTTAACAATGGGTAGAGTATATAACTTCAGTGCAGGTCCTGCTGTACTCCCTGAGGAAGTGCTTAAGGAAGCTGCCGATGAAATGCTCGATTATAAGGGCACAGGTATGAGCGTAATGGAGATGAGCCACCGTTCCAAGGCGTTCGATGACATCATCAAGGAAGCTGAAAAGGACATCAGAGATCTTATGGGTATCCCTGATAACTATAAGGTGTTGTTCCTTCAGGGCGGTGCTTCTCAGCAGTTCTCAGCCGTTCCTATGAACCTTATGAAGAACAAGAAAGCGGCTTACATAATCACTGGTCAGTGGGCTAAGAAGGCTTATCAGGAGGCTCAGAAATACGGCGAGGCTGTTGCTGTGGCTTCTTCTGCTGACAAGACTTTCTCTTATATCCCTGATTGTTCAGATCTGGATATCCCAGAGGACGCTGACTATGTTTATATCTGCGAAAACAATACTATCTATGGTACAAAGTACAAGACTCTGCCTAACACAAAGGGTCACACACTTGTTGCAGACGTTTCTTCCTGCTTCCTGTCTGAGCCTGTTGACGTAACAAAGTACGGCGTTATTTACGGCGGCGTTCAGAAGAACGTTGGTCCTGCCGGCGTTGTTATTGCTATCATCAGAGAAGATCTTATCACTGACGATGTTCTCGAGGGAACACCTACAATGCTCAAGTGGAAAACTCAGGCTGACGCTGACTCTCTTTACAATACACCTCCTTGCTATGGCATTTACATCTGCGGCAAGGTATTCAAGTGGATAAAGAAAATGGGCGGTCTTGAGGCTATGAAGGCTCACAACGAGAAGAAGGCTAAGATACTCTATGATTATCTTGACCAGAGCAAGCTCTTCAAGGGCACTGTTGTTCCTGAGGACAGATCTCTTATGAACGTTCCATTCGTAACAGGCGACGCTGAGCTTGACAAGAAGTTCGTTGCTGAGGCTACAGCAGCAGGCTTTGTAAACCTCAAGGGTCACAGAACTGTTGGCGGTATGAGAGCTTCTATCTACAACGCAATGCCTATCGAGGGCGTTGAAAAGCTTGTTGAGTTCATGAAGAAGTTCGAGGCTGAGAACGCATAATCAGATTTGATCGAGGTGAAATTTCAATGCTTCATCGATTGCTTCATATGATAAGCACTGCTGATTTGATCAAAAACAATCCGGACGATTGGCGTGATAAGCTTAATGAAAGAAGTAAGTCAAAAGGCAAAGTTGTTCTCGTTCTTTTCGCTGTAATACTTGTTCTTTGCCTGTTTGTAAGAATTATCACTTAAATAGATGAAAGAGGTTAGTTTAATGTACAACATATTGACTTTGAATAAGATCGCCGCTTGCGGTACAGATATTTTCGACAAGGCTAAGTACACAGTAAGCGACAATGCTGAAAATCCTACCGCTATAATGGTACGTTCAGCAAAGATGCACGATATGGAAATGCCTGAGAGCCTGCTTGCTATTGCAAGAGCAGGTGCTGGCGTAAACAATATTCCAGTTGAGAAGTGCGCAGAGCAGGGAATCGTTGTATTCAACACACCTGGCGCAAACTCAAACGCTGTTAAGGAGCTTGCTATTTGTGCGCTTCTTCTTTCTTCAAGAAAGATAACTGAGGCTGCTGCATGGGCTGCATCACTCAAGGGCACTCCTGACGCTCCAAAGACAGTTGAGGGCGGCAAGTCTAAGTTCGCAGGTCCTGAGATATTGGGCAAGACTCTTGGCGTAATCGGTCTTGGTGCTATCGGCGGAAAGATCGCAAACGCAGCCGTTGCACTTGGCATGGACGTTATCGGCTATGACCCATTCCTTTCAGTAAACGCAGCTATCCAGCTCGAGCCTGCTGTAAAGGTAACTGCTGATATCAATGATATTTACAAGAACAGTGACTATATCACTATCCACGTTCCTTATACACCTGACACAAAGAACACTATCGACGAAGCTCAGATAGCAATGATGAAGGACGGCGTTCGTCTTATCAACCTTGCAAGAGGCGAGCTTATCAACAGTGCGGCTGTTGTAAAGGCTATCAAGGACGGCAAGGTTGCAAAGTATGTAACAGACTTTGCAGATGATGTTGTTCTTGGCGAGGAGAATGTTATCGTTCTTCCACACCTTGGCGCTTCCACACCTGAGTCTGAGGACAACTGCGCAACAATGGCGGCTCACGAGCTTATCGACTATATCGAGAAGGGAACTATCAAGAATTCTGTAAACTTCCCTAATGCAGAGCTTGCTAAAACAGGCGACCACCTTGTTTGCGTGCTTCACAAGAACGTTCCTGCTCTTATTGCACAGATCACATCTGTTGTATCTGACAAGGGCGCAAATATCGAGAACCTTGTAAACAAGTCTAAGAAAGACTGGGCTTACACAATGCTCGATGTTACAGGCGACGTTGACGCTGACGCTTTCAAGTCTATCGAGGGCGTTGTTGGCGTAAGAGTTCTTTAATTGTTGATAAAAGAAATTTTATATGCAGCAATGAGGCTGCCCACGGACGAACTGCGTCTTGGGCAGCCTTTTTTGATACAAAAAAAGCTATAATTTAAGTGAAAAATGGAGGAATTTAAAATGGACAAACTTATAACAGCAATTTTATTTATCGGAATACCAATGGCACTGACTCAGCTTATTTACAGGATAATTGACCACAAGGGTAACAAGACCGCAAAGCTTGCTGAGCGTTTTCCTGTGCTTGTGAAAAGAAAGTTTCTTGTGCAGATAGGCGGAGCAATGGCGTTCGTTATCGTGTTCGGGCTTATCTCGCTTCTGCTTGACCTGCCTATCAAGGTGTTTTTCATTGTGTGCGGAGTTGTAGTGGGCGTGATAAACGGCATGGCGGTCACGCTTATGTACAAAGATTAGTCGGTTGTAACGTGGCAACTGGGGCAAAATAAAAAGCTGTCAGATCTGACAGCTTTTTTTGTATGCTTATTTCTTTCTGAAGACCACAAGCTTGCTGATTACATAGTTAAGTATCAGCACAACAACGTTTGCCACTATCTTTGTTACCCAATAGTTGAAGCTGAGAAGTGAGTAGCCGAGCCACATCATGAACATTTCTACGAGAAGAGTGAATATCCTTCCGCCGTAAAATGAAGCCGCTTCGGAGATTATCGCCTTTTTGCCCTCTGCTTCAGACTCGAAAACCCATATCCTGTTGGTTATGTATGCGAATGTTACTGCACATATCCATGATATGACGGTGCTTGTGGTGGAAACACCGCCCTTGCCTATGCCTGCCTGCTCCAAAAGTACTTTTGAGATGCCTGCGGTCACAAAGCTGACTGCGGTGGTGAGTACGCCGAAAAACAGATACAAAAGCATTTCCTTGTTTTTGACGTAAAAGGGTCTGAACCAGCCGAATATCTTCCAGTCCATAATTTTGTCGAAAATGTCTTTATTTTTCTTTGCCATTTCTGTTATCTCCTTTTGTGCATATGAATATTATGAACACAAAGAATATTATAACTCTTTTACATCGTTTTTTCAACAATACTGTTGCAATTGGTTAAAAAATATGTTATGATAACTATATGTAGTCAGTTTTCATGACTGCCTTTAGTGCTATTTTTATAACTAGGGCAGCAAATTTATATTCTGACCTGAAAGGATAATTTTATTTTATGAAAGTTGTTATCATCGCTGTGCTTCTTATGCTGTCTGCTATTTGTTCTGCAACGGAGACAGCGTTTTCTTCATGCAACAGGATAAGGCTTAAAAAACTTGCAGACGACGGAAACAAGTCTGCAAAGAAGGCAATGAACATATGCGATAATTTTGACAAGGCACTCACTGCTATACTTGTTGGAAACAACGTGGTGAACATTTCTTCATCTTCTATTGCAACGGTGCTTTTTACGGAGAAGTTCGGCAAGGGAAGCGTGGGTCTGGCTACTGTAGTCATGACGGTGCTTGTGCTTATTTTTGGTGAGATCTTGCCTAAGAGCCTTGCAAAGGAAAATTCTGAGCGGTTTTCTATTCTTATGGCGGCTCCGCTTTCCGCATTCATGTTCATCATCACGCCTATAACGGCTATCTTTATGGGCATAAAAAGCGGTGTTACAAAGCTTGTGGGCAACAAGAACAGCGAGCCGTCTGTTACTGAGGAAGAGCTTAAATATATCATAGACGAGATTCAGGACGAGGGCGTACTTGAAGAGCAGGAGTCGGAGCTTGTGCGTTCGGCACTTGATTTTGACGAGATAACCATAAGCGAGATACTTGTGCCGAGAGTAAATATCGAGGGTGTTGAGCTTCATGAGGATATGGAGAGCATAAAAAAACGCTTTGTGCAGACAAAGTTTTCAAGGCTCCCCGTGTATGACAAGGACTTAGACCACATTGTGGGACTTATCCACCAGTCTGACTTTTTTGAAATGTATCTCAAGGGCAAGACGGACATAAGCCTTATAATGAACAAGCCACTTTACATAACCGAAAACCGCAAGATCTCTGAGATCCTGAAGCAGATGCAGCGCAAAAAGGTGCATATGGCGGTGGTGCTCGACCAATACGGCGGTACGGAGGGCATTTGTACCCTTGAGGATATCATAGAGGAGCTTGTGGGCGAGATCTATGATGAAAGTGACGAGGAGGATACCTCCCTTGTGAAAATAAGCGACGGTGTTTACGAAGCGTCGGCGGAGCTTTCGGTATCGGATTTTCTTGAGAGGACAGGACTGCCGGAGGACACTATCGAAACCGAAAGAACATCTCTCGGTGGCTGGATAATGGATATGCTTGACAGACTTCCTGAGCAGAATGAAGTTATAAGCTGTCCGCCTTTTGAGATGACAGTGAAAATGGAGGACGAGCAGAAAATAGACAGGATACGCTTCAAGATATCCGAAGAGGAGCTTGAAAGCAAGAAGGCGGAGGAAGAAAATGCCTAAGCAGATAAAGAAAGAGCAGATAAAAAAGTCAGAACTTATATACAGAAAATGGTCTGTTGCAGGGCTTGCGGCAGCGGCTGTGTTCATGGGGTGTATGGCTGGGCTTATGAGCATGATAGTGAAAACCGAGGGGGCAAAAGTTCCAACGATAGTGCTTTTTGCGGCGTTCATTATCTACACGGCAGTGTCGGTGGTATGTGCGGTGCTTGGAGTGAAAAGCTATGTAAAGGACGACTGCGGAGTGTGCCTTTTTCAGGGTATAGTGCATATTTACAGCGTTATAGCCTGCGTAATGAATGTGAGAATGGCATTTATAATACTGTTCTCAGCGTTAGGCTCGCAATCGGGGGTAGATACCCTTATAGGAAGCCAATCGCAGAACGAATTTATACAAAGTCAGTATGCAAGCTGGATATGTCTAGCCATTGCTACTCTGTTCTCGGTGATACTTGGTATTTTGGCGGTAGTATGGCTTGTGAAAAATAAAAAGAACTGATAAATCGGCTTTGCGTAGGGGCGACCTTGGGTCGCCCATTATTTCGTATGTTTCACAGCATACAGGTCTTAGAAAATCATAGAGTAAGGAAGAAGAAAAATAATGTTTTTGCTTATACTTGTAGTTGTATGCTACACGATATGTTCCCTTAGTGACAAGTACGCTGTTTCAACGGCAAAATTCAACGGCGATGAGCTTGGATTCTTAATGGCGGCGGCAACGGCTGTTTTCATGGCTTGCTGTCTGCCTTTCCTCGACAGGACTATTACATTTAGCTGGCAATCCTTTGCGGCGATAGGTCTGCTGTGCTTGTCGAAGATCCTTGAATTTAAGCTTTCGGCTATTATCCTTGATGAAATATCAGCCTTTGAGCTTAAGGCTTGGCTTGGTATCACCCTTTTCATGTCCTATGCAACGGATATTTTCCTTGGTGAAAAGCCGAGCATTTTCAAGTTTCTTTTTATCGTGCTTACTGTTGCAGGACTTGTTTTTATCGCAAAATCAGGCAGAACGGACAGCGGCAATATAAATTACCGCAGGATAGTTGTTCCTTTGGTGTTCTATCTTTTGGCAAGATACGGCTACGGCATAGTTGTAAGAGCGTCGGAGAATTACATATCCTCGACCATGGCGCTGTTCTTTGCGCTTATACTTATGGCTATCATACTTCTGCCAAGGGCGAAGCCTTTGGAGATATTCAAGAAAAATCAAAAGGGCGCATGGGTGGTCGTGCTTACAAAAATTCCGAATGTGGCAGGTCTGCTTGCGGAGAACGCTGTTATTGCTGTGAGCCTTGCGAGTGCGTCATTTATCCAGCCTATGATACTGTGTTCGCTGTTTGTTATAGCGCTCATAAGAAAAGAGCCTATCACAAAGCTGAGATTTATCGGCAGCGTTATTTGTATGGCGGGCATAATAGGATTTCAAATATGTTAAAAAAACGTCGGACGTTTTCAAATTCGTCCGACGTTTTGTTGTCTGAAAGTTTACAGAAAGAAAGTGAGCGACCAGAGGTCGCCCCTACATTTTGATGTTATGTTTATCTTTCGGTATTGTACATTGCGGCAAACCAGTAATCTTCTTCAAGATAGCTTGTGTCTTTCTTGCCCCATGTAATTTTTATTTTCACAAGACAGCCGTCAATATCCTCTTTTGGAAGCTCCAGCTTTTTGGACTCCTTGGCAAGCACCTTTCCGTCATAGCTGTAGACAGTGTAAAGCACGTCACCGAGCCTGTCCCCTGTGACTTCTACGGACATAGGGGTTTTAAGGGTAACATTGCCGTCCTTATCTACATCTGCCTTTACATTAAATGACGGTACAGAGGAGAGCAGATCTTCAAAGCTCTCTTCAGCGGAAAGGCTCTCGCTCTTGCCATTGCAGTATCGTGTCTTTTCAGTGCCGGGAAGCTCATATTTGCTTCCGTCACAGGTCAGCACAGCTGAACCTTTCTCCACCTTTGGGGTTATATTTATCACAATGGCGCAAGCCAAAAAGATAACGGCGGTAAGCAGGCCTACAAGTATTTTCCTTTTCATTATTATCACCAATGCTATTATATCACCTTTTGGAATAATAATCAAGGGCAGTGTTTTAGTCTTTGAGCTTTATCTCACGTTTTATCCTGCCCATTATCACAATGGCGGCGACAGTGCCTACAAGCTCGCCGAACGGAACGGCTGCCCATACTATCTTGCCTGCTGAGGAGGTAAGGGTGAGAAGATAAGCCGTGGGGAGAGGGATAACTAAAAGTCTGATAAGGGAAAGCACAAGGGAAGCTATGCCATGGTCGAGTGCCTGAAAAATTCCCTGATAGGCTATGTTTGCACCTGCAAAAAGATAGCCTAAAGTGATTATCCTTATGGCGTAGGTGGCGAATATCTCCGTATCCGCTGACAGTGAGAATACATGGCATATCTGAGAAGCAAAAAGCTGCAAGCCTATAATGCCAAGGAGCATGAGTCCCAACGTGTAGAGCATACCGTATTTTATGCCTGAACGAACTCTTGTTTTGTCCCCTTTGCCGTAGTTGTATGATACAACCGGAATGATAGTGTTGTTCATGCCGAATGACGCAAAGAATACGAACTGCTGTATTTTATAATAGATACCATAGGCTGTTACGGCGGATTGACCTATCCTGTTGAGTATGACATTAAGACCGTAGGTCATGACGGACATAAGAGCCTGTATTATTATGGCAGGAACGCCTATTCTATAAATGTTTGTTATCATTTTGCGCTGGGGTATAAAATACCTCATGCCGCTTGGTATCTCTTTGTTGCACACAAAATGAAGCACGCCGCCTATGACCATTGTGAGTACCTGACCGATGACAGTGGCATATGCGGCACCTTTTACTCCAAGCTCTGGGAAAGGGCCAAGCCCGAAAATCAAAACAGGGTCAAGGACGATGTTGGCTATTGCGCCTACAAGCTGAGCAATGGTGGAATGGATAGTTTTGCCTGTCGCCTGCAAAAGCTTTTCAAATATCATTGAACCTACTGCACCGAATGACAACACACAGCATATGCCTAGATATTCGCCCCCAAGCTTTAGAGCAAGACTATCATGGGTCTGTGTTTTCAAAAATGCGTCAGTGCCGAAAAATCCGAACAGCATGAACACGATGTAGGTGCAAAGACCTATGAAAATGGCGTTGCCTGCTATTTTGCCTGCACGCTCAAAATTCTTTTCTCCAAGGCTTCTGGAGAGCAAGGCATTTATTCCAACGCCTGTGCCTACGCCTACAGCGATTATCAAAAGCTGGACAGGGTATGCAAGGGTTAGGGCGTTTACGGCATATTCGCCTATGTGCTCAACTGTATCATCTGTTATCCTGCTTACGAAATAGCTGTCAACGATATTGTAAAAAGCCTGAACTATCATTGAAATTATCATAGGCAGACCCATGCTCAGCATGAGTTTCGGCATGGGCATAACGCCCATCTTGTTTTCTTTCAGAACTTCTTCGCTCATATTTTATTACCTCCCGTTTTTGCGCATAAAAAACAGCATAGGTCCGAATACAATCGGACTTACGCTGTCGCTGCTCATTGTTATAATTATTATACCATATATTTTTTCATATGTCCAAGGACTTTTTACACAAAAGTCAGGCTTCAAAGACTCACTTTTTTGATGATATGAAGCGTTGCAAATGTACAATAAAATATATAAAAAACTATTGACAAAATCAAAAATATAGGTTATAATAACCTCATAGTAAAAGAGAGTAGCTGGCGGAGAGATCCGTTTATGTTTGCGTCAATACGTTCCGATGAGGGACCGCTGCATATCTAAACGGCGAGACTTTTATTGATTAAATTGCCACAGGCGCAGTTTACCCAATAAACGTCTTGCCGATTTTTTATGCGTTTATTTTTCTGAGCCTATGAGAAAAGGAGGCTTTGAAGGGTATATCGGCAATGCTTACAGGAAAAAATAAAAAAGGTGGTATTTTATGAAGCAGTATCAAAAAAAACTTGACCAGCTTTACACTGAGTTTTCATCAGGTGAAAATGGTCTTTCAACCGAGCAGGCAGTGAAAAACTGCGAAAAGTTCGGACGAAATGTTATCACGGAGGGCAAGAAAAAGTCCATTCCAATGATATTTTTAGAGCAGTATAAGGACTTTCTTGTGCTTATACTCATTATTGCTGCGATAGTTTCAGCTTTCATGAAAGACGTTGAGAGCTGTGCGGTAATTCTCGTTGTTATCACAATGAACGCTATTTTGGGTACAGTTCAGACCGTCAAGGCTGAAAAGTCACTGACGAACCTTAAAAAGCTTTCTGCACCGACGGCTAAGGCGCTTCGTAACGGTGAAAAGGTCATTATCCCCTCTGAGGAGATCGCAGTGGGCGACATTCTTCTTATCGAGGCAGGCGATCAGATATGTGCAGACGGCAGGCTGATAGAATGTGCGTCTGTTCAGGTGAACGAGTCTGCACTTACAGGTGAGAGCGTTAATATCGACAAGGATATGAGCGATATAGAGGGCGAAAAGCCTTTGGCTGAGCGTGCTAACATGGTTTATTCAGGCTCTTTTGTCACATACGGCAGAGGAAAAATGCTTGTCACTGAGGTGGGTATGGACACTGAGGTGGGCAAGATAGCTTCACTTATCCAAAACGCATCAGAAAGAAAAACGCCTCTCCAGAACACGCTTGACGAGTTCGGCAAAAAGCTTTCCATTGCTATACTTATTGTCTGTGCAGTAGTGTTCGGACTTAGTATGCTTCGTGGTGGCGAGCTTATGGATTCGTTCATGTTCGCTATCGCACTTGCTGTTGCGGCTATTCCTGAGGCTCTCAGCTCTATCGTTACTATTGTGCTTTCTTTCGGCACACAGAAAATGTCAAAGGAAAACGCTATCATAAGAAAGCTTCAAGCTGTTGAGGGCTTGGGCAGCGTTTCTGTAATATGCTCTGACAAGACCGGTACACTGACACAGAACAAGATGACAGTCAGAAAAATAATGGTAGATGGCAGGATAATCGACACTGACGCTGTTGACCTTGACGATGAAAAGGTCAAGACTATGACAAGAGCCATGATACTTTGCAACGATTCAAGCTGTAAGGACGGCGTTGAGATAGGCGACCCGACTGAAACGGCTCTTATCAATTTTGGCACAAAGCTTGGTATAGACACTGACAAGGTGAGAGAAACTCTCCCGAGAATTTCTGAGATACCATTCGATTCAGACAGAAAGCTTATGTCAACTCTGCACGTTATCGACGGCGAGAAGGTGCTATATGTAAAGGGTGCGGCTGACGTTCTTATAAACAGGATAACTTCAAGCGACGAAGAAAAGGCTGTTATAACCCAGCGTGTGGCAGAGCTTTCGGAAAAAGGTCTGCGTATACTTGCATTTGCAGAGAAAAAATTCGACAAGGATACCGTATGTCCAGAGGACGAGGACGGATTGGAGTTTGTCGGTCTTATTGCTATGATGGATCCTCCGAGGGAGGAGTCAAAGGCGGCCGTTGCGGAATGTCGCAAGGCAGGCATAAAGCCAGTCATGATAACAGGCGACCATATCGTTACGGCTTCGGCTATTGCCCGTGAGATAGGTATTCTTGACGACAACTCAAAGGCTGTTGAGGGTCACGAGCTTGACGCTTATTCAGACGAAGAGCTTGTTGACTTTGTAAAGGACAAGGCTGTTTACGCTCGTGTTACACCTGAGCATAAAATAAGGATCGTAAAGGCTTGGCAGGCAAACGGCTGTATAGTTTCCATGACAGGCGACGGTGTGAACGACGCACCTGCGTTAAAGCAGGCTGATGTGGGCGTTGCAATGGGCATCACAGGAACTGAGGTTTCAAAGGACGCTGCCTCAATGGTGCTTGCAGACGATAACTTTGCAACTATAGTAAAGGCCATAAGAAACGGCAGAAACATTTACGAGAACATTAAAAAGGCTATACTCTTCCTGCTTTCGGGCAACTTTGCGGCAATTCTTGTGGTGCTTTTCAACTCGCTTCTTGGACTTCCAGTCCCATTTGCGGCAATACATTTGCTGTTTATTAATCTGCTTACAGACTCGCTTCCTGCTATCGGTTTGGGTCTTGAACCGCACTCTGAAGAGGTCATGAAACGCAAGCCTAGAAACGCAAACGAATCTATCCTCACACGTCCTTTCCTGGGCGAGATCGCATTGTATGGCGTAGTTATAGCGATAGCGGTAGCGTCGGCTTTCCTTATCGGAAACAAGACAAGCGCAGATCTTGGCATGACGATGGCTTTTGCGGTGCTTTGCTCTGCAAGATTGTTCCACGGCTTCTCGTGCAAGAAAAAAGGCCCTGTTATCTTCTCAAAGGACTTTTTCAACAACAAGTTCGGTCTTATGGCGTTCGGTCTTGGAATGGTATTTTTAAACTCCGTTCTGCTCGTTCCACCGCTCAAGGGACTTTTCAAGATCGCAGACATGACAGGTATGCAGTTTGCATGGATATACATTCTAAGCTTTGGCTCAATGCTTGTTATCCAGCTTATAAAGGCGATATTCTTTACAAAGTCTGAAAAGTAAGGTCAAGAGCATGACACATGGTCAATAAATGGGACGTCGAGGACGCCGTCCCCCTACAATTTGTATAAAAAACCGCTCTTCGTGATGTCACGGGGAGCGGTTTTGTTTTACATATCTTCGCAAGGCAGCCAAATGCCGTCTTTTTTATGAAGTATCCTCTGATTTTCAGACCCTCTGAATTTCAGGGAGATGTTTTTCTTTTCGAGAACAAATTCGCCGTCAACTAGGTAGTCGATAAGGCTCAGCATTTCGTCTGTGTACTGCGTTCTGTATGGGGACTTTGAGCCTGCAAGCAGGTCAGTTTCAAGGGTACAGCCTGTGTAGCACCACACGTCCTTGTCGGGAAGTTCGGTTTTCACACGGCGGAGGAGTTTTGTAAGCTCAGGCTGGTTCTCAGGCTCCATAGGCTCGCCGCCAAGGAGCGTAAGTCCTTTTATATAGCCCTTTGAGAGGGCGTTAAGTATCTCGTCTGCGGTGGTATCTGTGAAAGGCTTGCCGTAGTCAAAGTTCCAGGTGTCAGGCTGAAAACAGCCCTTGCAGTGGTGTCTGCAGCCTGATACGAACAGCGTGACCCTCACCCCTGAGCCATTGGCGATATCGGTTTTCTTTATCTCACAATAATTCATTTTCCGCTCCTTTCATACATACAACGCAGGGCAATACGATTTTGTATTGCCCCGATAGTTATATGCTGTTTGCTGTTTTATGTCAATAATAATGTTCATTATTTTCGGATTTTGCAGTTTTGAGTTTTTGAGTTTTCCTTGCTATAATGTTCATTTTTTTGACGAGTTTTGATTTTTGAACTTTTGAGTTTTAACGGCTATAATGTTCACTTTTTTTGAAAATCGCTCAAAAAAATTTTTGGGTTTTCCTAAAAATCACAAATGCAAAACTCTCTCCTTTATCTCTTGAGTCCTGCCCTGATTCCAGAACTGCGTGCCGATGTAGCCACAGGTGCGCCTTGCAACGTTCAGAGTGTTCTGATCTCTGTTGCCGCAGTTCGGACACTCCCATACAAGCTTGCCGTCATCTTCTACTATCTTTATCTCACCATCAAAACCGCACTTCTGACAGTAGTCGCTCTTTGTGTTAAGCTCTGCATACATGATGTTGTCGTAAATATGCTGCATAACTGCAAGAACAGCCTCTATGTTGTTCTGCATATTCGGCACTTCCACATAGCTGATAGCTCCTCCTGGTGAGAGAGCCTGGAACTGTGACTCAAAGGTGAGCTTGTCAAATGCGTCGATGTTCTCGGTAACATGGATATGATAGCTGTTTGTGATGTAGTTTCTGTCTGTTACACCCTCGATAACACCAAAACGCTTCTGTAAACATCTTGCAAATTTGTATGTTGTGGACTCCAATGGCGTGCCGTAAAGGCTGAAATCTATGTTTGTTTCTGCTCTCCACTTTGCGCAGGCGTCATTAAGGTGCTGCATAACTTCAAGTGCAAAAGGCGTTGCTGAAGGGTCTGTGTGTGACTTGCCCGTCATGTATCTTACGCATTCGCAAAGACCTGCATAGCCAAGTGATATGGTGGAATATCCGCCGAACAGGAGCTTGTCGATAGTTTCGCCCTTTTTAAGCCTTGCCAATGCGCCGTTCTGCCAAAGGATAGGCGCAACGTCTGACGGAGTGCCTTTAAGTCTTTCGTGACGGAGCATAAGCGCACGTCTGCAAAGCTCAAGTCTTTCATCAAATATCTTCCAGAACTTATCCATATCCTTATATGACGAGCAGGCAACGTCCACAAGGTTTATTGTAACAACACCCTGATTGAATCTGCCGTAATATTTAGGCTTGGCGTTTTCGTCAAGATATGTTGTAAGGAAGCTTCTGCAGCCCATGCAAGGGTAGCACTGACCATTGCCATTCTTGTCTACCTTAAGCTCCTTCATTTTCTTTTCGCTTATATAGTCAGGAACCATTCTCTTTGCGGTACACTTTGCAGCAAGCTTTGTAAGCTCCCAATATTTTGAGCCTTCTCTTATGTTGTCCTCTTCAAGGACATATATTAGCTTAGGGAACGCAGGTGTTATATAGACACCCTTTTCGTTCTTTACACCTTGGATACGCTGTCTGAGCATTTCCTCTATGATAGCCGCAAGGTCATCTCTTGTCTGCCCCTCCGGCACCTCGTCAAGGTACATGAAAACAGTAACGAAAGGTGCTTGACCATTTGTTGTCATAAGAGTGATGACCTGATACTGTATCATCTGAACGCCCTGAACTATCTCAGCCTTTACTCTCATTTCGGCTACCTTATTTATAGTATCCTCGTCGGCAGGGATATTAAGCTCTGCGAACTCTTTTTTTACCTCACGGCGGTATTTATCACGGGATATCTGAACGAACGGAGCAAGGTGGGAAAGTGTGATACTCTGTCCGCCATACTGTGAAGAAGCTATCTGAGCGATAGATTGTGTAGCGATATTGCAGGCTGTAGAGAAGCTGTGTGGCTTTTCTATCATGACTTCGCTTATGACAGTGCCGTTCTGGAGCATATCCTCAAGATTGACAAGACAGCAGTTGTGCATATGCTGAGCGAAATAATCGGCGTCGTGGAAATGTATCAGACCTTTTTCGTGAGCTTCAACTATATCGTCAGGAAGCAAAAATCTTCTTGTGATATCCTTGCTCACTTCACCTGCCATATAATCCCTCTGAACTGAATTGACAGTAGGGTTCTTATTGGAATTTTCCTGCTTGACTTCCTCGTTCTCGAAGTTAAGAAGAGAAAGTATCTGCTTGTCAGTAGTATTAGCCTGTCTGACGATAGAACGCTCATAGCGGTAGGTGATATAATGCTTTGCCACTGTATACTTGCCGTGGCGCATGATATCGGCTTCCACCCAGTCCTGAATAGTTTCAACGTCCATAGCCCTATTCATTTCAGAGCATTTGTCCTCTATATTCTGTGCTATCTCTCCTATTTCTCCCTCAGAGAGCCTATCCTTTTCCTCCACAGTGATATTAGCTTTCGCAACGGCATTTTCTATCTTTTCCTTATCGAACGTATTCTCAGCGCCGCTTCTTTTTATTATCTTCACCTATACTCTTCCTTTCATTCTATCCTACTCAACCACTATATATTGTGGTTGGCTTCTTTTATCACAACATAATATTGAACATTTACTATTATACCACAATCAGAATATAAGTCAAGGGCATAGAATGATAAATAATCTACAAAAATTCCGGTTAAAAACAGAGCAGTTTGCCGAAAAAGTATTACAAATGATTACAAACACTTGATTGACAAAAAGTGTGAAAAACAATGGCATTTAAAGGGATGATAAAGGTGTGAAGCTACAAGAAACGATGTGAACATTCTGTAAAATAAGCAGAGAAATTCCATTAACTCATTGACAAAGGGGCTTGCATATGATATAATATTAGAGTTGAATGCGCCAGTAGCTCAGCTGGATAGAGTGACTGGCTACGAACCAGTAGGTCGGGGGTTCGAGTCCCTTCTGGCGCACCAGCGTATTTACGCACTTTGCGAGCTTGCAGGGTGCGTTTTTTGTTGTCAAGCTTTGTTGTCAACTTTTACAATGTAGGGCGAGTCCCTGTACAAAACACGCTTTACTTAGCGTAAGGCGTGTTTTTTTTATTTCTGTCATTGCCAAAGCACTGTCAATGTGGTATAATATGACCATTAGGAGGCATTAACTATGAACACAGAGAAAAAGAAAACCAAGGTAGACCTTGTGACGGGGTTTCTCGGAGCAGGGAAGACCACTTTTATAAAAAAATATGCCCGTTATCTTTTGGATAAGGGCTGTAAAATTGGCGTGTTGGAGAATGATTTCGGTGCAGTGAATGTGGATATGCTTCTTTTGCAGGAGCTTTTGGACGAGAATTGCGACCTTGAAATGGTCTCGGCGGCTGATAAGGATTGCCACAGACGGCGTTTTAAGACCAAGCTTATCGCTATGGGTATGCGCGGTCTTGACAGGGTCATTGTGGAGCCGTCAGGTATCTATGAAGCTGACGAGTTCTTTGACGTGCTCAGAGAAGAACCTCTTGATAATTGGTATGAGATAGGAAGCGTTATAACTATTGCAGATGCCTGCCTTGATACCAACTTGTCGGAAGCTTCTGATTATCTTCTTGCTTCTCAGCTTTCGGAAGCAGGCATAGTTCTCATGAGCAGATGTCAGGAAGCCACAAAACAGGAGCTTGAGGATACTCTAAAACACCTTGAAGCCGTGCAGAAAAAGTTCCATTGCCACAGAATGACTAAGCCTGAGATAATAATGAAAGATTGGTCGGAGCTTACAGATGAGGATATGGAAAGGATAGCCAACAGTGGCTATGAGCCTGATTCCCACGAAAAGCTGTGGTTCGACCAAGATAAAGCTTATACCTCTTTGTATTTTATGAATATGAAGCTTCCTGATAATGCTATGGAAGATGCTGTGAGCAGGCTTATGAGCGACAGCAAGTGCGGAAGGATATTCCGTGTAAAAGGCTTTATGCAAAACGCTGAGGGCAAGTGGCTTGAGCTTAACGCCACCCACAAGAACATCACTGTTAAGCCTATAGAGCGAGGTCAGGCGGTGTTTATCGTCATTGGCGAGGGGCTTGACAAAGAGCACATCGACGGCTATTTTGTGCCTGTATAGTGTCAAAATATTGTAAAATAAATGCGGAATGTATTGTATATAAGCTTGGATAGTGATATGATAATTGCAGGTTATAATTACACATTTTAAAGATCGGTGCAAGTGTATCTCATGCTGCAATGTATGGCGTAAAATGCCCGTCACGGCGAGTGACTGTAGGGGAGCGGCGCAATTTCTGCTTTGCAGAAATACGACGTCCCGTTTGGAGAGCGACATGGTTTGTATAATCGCAAATTCATGCAGGCGAGCAAATGCGGGCGAACACTGTTCGCCCCTACAATACATTATTTGGACGTAAAAAGCCTTGCGTAGATAAATATAATCATAAACCAACAGGAGAAATCAATGACATACAAAGAGATAAGAAAAAACAAGGAAATAAAAGCATTTATAAAAAGGGCAGGGATAAATCTTACATCTCTGGGTTTTACAGACCATTCAGAGGTGCATACCACTCTTGTGGCAGACAGAGCCGCCGCAATACTTAAAGAGTTCGGCTATGATGAGCATACCATAGAGCTTGCAAAGATAGCAGGGTATATGCACGATATCGGCAACGCTGTCAATCGTACACACCATGCAGAGTATGGTGCAATACTTGCAAACGATATTCTCAAAGACACTGATATGCCATTGGAAGATAGGGTGACGATAGTTTCCTGCATTGGAAGCCATGACGAATCAACAGGGGGCGCAACAGACCCGGTGTCAGCCGCAGTGATAATAGGTGATAAAACAGACGTGCGAAGAAATCGTGTGTCAAATAAGGATAAGTCCTCTTTTGATATCCATGACAGGGTGAACTATGCGGTAACAGAAGCGAGCTTAAAGATAAATGCTGATAAAAAGGTCATATCCCTTAATTTGCAGATAGACGAAAGTATCTGCACCATGTATGACTATTTTGACATTTTCCTGCAGCGTATGCTTATGTGCAGAGGTGCGGCAGGTGTTCTGGGAGCAAAGTTCAAGCTTACAGCAAATGGAAGCAAAGTATTGTGATTTAACGTACAAACTATGTAGGGGAGCGGCGCAATTTCTGCTTTGCAGAAATACGACGTCCCACTCGGGGCGATATGGTTTGGATTATCCAGAATTTGTGTAGAGCAACATTGTGCGGATAATACAAATGAGATTGCAGACGAAACGTCGAGGGGACGGGCTGTCGAGGGCGCCAGCCCCTACAATAATGTTGTGCGGATATTGAAAATTGTGCAAAAAAAGGGACGACCTAAGGTCGCCCCTCATTTTTATTCAGCGGTGCAAATTTGTATCATATCACAATGTATGGCGTAAAATGCCCGTCACGGCGAGTGACTATTTAACCGTCTTTTCAGTATAAGCACCATAATAGTTCACACCATTGTATTTTCTGTATGCCCTTATTTTGAATGTTTTAGTGTCTGACAGATTTTTTGCAGTGTAGCTTTTGCCTGATGTTGTGGTGAGCTTCTTCCAACTGCTTCCTGACTTCACATATATCTCATATCCTGTGGCTTTTGATACCTTGTTCCATGCAAGTGAGATGTTGCTTCCCGAACGCTTTGCCGTTTTGACAGTGACGTTTGCAGGAAGTGTGCAGGTGACCACCTGTGCAGGCTTGCTGTATTGCATAACATTGTCGCTTACATAATATGCCTTTACTCTGTATGTGTACATAGTGCCTGATGACTTGCCTGAGTTGATGTAGTACGGATAAGCAGTGTCGCCGAGCTTTTTGTAGCTGTCGGTAGTGCCTATCCACTGATAAACGCTGTAGCCAGATACTCCATTCACGCTTTCCCATGTGATAGTGTTAGAACTTGATGTGTTCACTGATGAGGAAAGCCCCTTTGGTGTGTTTGCAGGACGAATGGTGATGTCCTTTTCAGTGTAGTCACCGTAGTAGTTTATGTAGTTATAATTTCTTATGGCTCTCACTCTGAAACGATAAGCTGTTTTCTGTGAAAGATCGCTTGCAGTGTAGCTCGTTCCCGAAATGGTGGAGAGAGTTTTCCATGTTCCGTTTGTGTACATCTCTACCTGATAGCCTGTAGCCTTTGATACCTTGTTCCAGTTGAGTGTTATGGAATCAACGTCAGTGGAGCAAAGGGAGAATGATACGTTTGCAGGAAGAGTGCAGGTGGTAAGCTCAGAGGAATATGCACCCTCGATACGATGTCCGTCAACAGTGTTGAATGCCCTTACCTTGTATCTGTACATCGTGCCTGAGCTTTTCTTTGAGTTTGTGAACTTTGTGGACGTGGTCGTGCCTATGAGCTTGTAGCTGTCGTTAGTACCTATCCACTGATAGATCTCATAGCCTTCCGCTTTTTTGGAAGCGTTCCATGTTATGGTGTTTGATGTAGAAGTGTTTGAAGTGCTTCTTATGCCTGTTACTGTACTTGGTATGTCAGTGACCTCAGCGTTTACATATGTGTAGCCACCATTGTAGTATACGCCACTGTAATTTCTTCTCGCCTTTACCCTGAACTTATTAACGCCGTTCTGTGTGATACCATTCACCTTGTATGAAAGGCTTGAAGTTGTGCCGACCTGTTTCCATGCACCGTTCACATAATGCTCCACGATGTAGTCGGTCGCCTTTGAAACTTTGTCCCAGCTAATGGTGACAGAAGTTCCCCTTGCAGAAGCGGATATCTTTGAGATGTTCGCAGGAAGAGTGCAGGTGGTGAAAACATCAGAGTAATCCCCGTAAACACGCTTGCCAGAAGCGTCACTGTAGGCTCTCACCATGTATTTGTACATAGTGCCTGTGGACTTGTTGGAGTTTGTAAAATATGTATTCTTTGTATCCCCTATTTTTTTCTTTTTAGGGTCGCTAGGGCTTGTTCCCTGATATACCTCATATCCTGTTGCGTCAGGAGCGCCGTTCCAGGCAAATTTGTTGGAGGTGGAGGTGTTTGACACTGAGATAAGGTCGGACACATAAAGTGGAAGCTTGCCCGAATACCATACGTTTACGTCAGTGTAGGCTGAAATGCCTGAAACAGTACCGCTTCCTGAATATTGCCACATATCCATGCGTTGGTCATAATTGGTGTTGCTTGTGTAGTGAGCCAGCCATATAGGATATTTCTTGCCAAGCCCTGCTCCGTCAATGTAGTAGTTTAGCCATGTGTAGTTTGCATAAACACCTGCGCTGTAGCCCGATTTTATGATAGTGTCGCAAAAAGCTGTGCAAAGAGCGGTCTTTTGAGCCTTGGAAAGCCCTGCGCTGTCAAGTCTGCCAGTGTCATAGTCAACAGACTCGATATCGTAATAAACAGGCATTTGCAAAGAATATCCCTTTATCCTGTCAAGAACGAACTTAGCCTCTGCCTTAGCCTCGGCTGTGGTTATCGCCTGCGTATAGAAGTATACGCCAACTTTAAGCCCTGCCTTGGTAGCTCCGTCAAGATAGGTCTTGAACTTAGGGTCTTCCACAAGCGTTCCTGCACTGCCATAGCCACGGTAGCCTACTCTTATGATAACAAATTCCACACCGCTGTTTTTGACCTTTTTCCAATCTATGTTGCCCTGATAATAGGAAACGTCAATGCCATAGACCTTTGAAACACCGCTGAATCTGTTTTGATGAGTAAGGCTGTCAGCCCCCCACAGAGCAGACATTGTCATAATGCCGTATGGATCGTTGTTTTCAAGATATTTATGATACTCAGGGTCGTCCTCAGTGACAGGCTCTAAAAGACCATCAGCCTCCATATTGCCTGTAGCATATTCAGGCTTTGATACCTGGATATCATTTGAAAGCTCACTTGACGCAATGCTTTTCTCTGCCGCATACACGAATGGAACAGACTGAGCCATTATTGCCGCTGACAAAACCACACCAGTCAGCTTTGGAATAAATTTCATAATTTCCTCCCGTAGAATTGTAGGCAGAGTTAACATTTTTCCTGCCATTTTACACGATAATTTTTACACATCCTTTATTATAGCCCTTTTTCTGAACGTTGTCAAATTTGCGTTTATACAGATAAATACAATTCAGTAATTTTAAAGTTAAATCATTACACTTATTTTGAGATTTATGTAATAATAAGTAAGTAAAGATGTTCATGATACACAAGATTAGGAAAGAAATTTTGTGTATCATGATGTGCCTGAAATGGCACTGCAAGGCACAGTTAATGAGAATAATCAGCATTTTAGCTGGCATAATAATGGAGAAAAAAGAAAAGGAGAGCATAAAAAATGGATATATCAAAGCGAAACGCAGTTAGGATAGTGTCTTTCACAGTGGCTGTCGTGGGTGTGCTTGCGGTGAGAAATATACAACTTATGAGCAGTGAAAAAAGGGCGTTGCGTAGTGTGAACTACACCTATTCAAGAGCCATGGGCGACCTGTGCGACGCAGTAGAGAACGTGAGCGACACTCTTGAAAAGGAGCTTTATGCAGGCTCAGGGAAAATGCACCAGTCACTTGCGGTGAAGCTTTACAGAGAAGCGTCCTCGGCAAAGGCGGCTCTGTCACAGCTTCCCATAGAAGAGCTGCAGCTTGAAAACACCTACAAATTTCTCTCACAGGTAGGAAACTACTCCATGGCAGTGAGCGAGAGGCTCATGAACGGCGAGGAGATAACAGACGAGGAGTATGAGAACATATCCTCGCTCTATGACTTTTCCAAAGAACTTTCCGAGGATATGTGGGAGCTTGAAAGCTCAGTGAACAGCGGTGAGATAGCCCTCACCCAAACAGGCTCACAGCAGAGCGACCCGCCCACAGTGACAGATGGCTTCTCAGACTTTGAGGGAAGCTTTGAAAGCTATCCAAGCCTTATTTATGACGGTCCATTCTCAGACAATATCATGGAGCGTACCCCACGCATGACATCTGAGGCAGAGAACGTTTCACAGACCAAAGCCCTTGAACGCTGTTCCCTGGGGCTTAACATGAACTCCACAGTGTTCACAGATATCTCAGAGGTAGAGGGCAAAATGCCATGCTGGAGATTTTCAAACGAGGATAAGACGGTGGCTTGCGAGGTGACAAAGCAGGGCGGATATATCTCATATTTCCTCAAAAGCCGTATCAGCGAAAGCACAGAGCTTACAAACGAGCAGGGAGTAAAGGCAGCAGAGGATTTTCTCGATGACCTCGGCATACTGTCCATGAAAACCACCTACTATGAGAATATCGACAACGTTCTCACAGTGAATTTCGCCTACAACGACCTTGACGTGTGCTGTTACACCGACCTTATAAAGGTATCAGTAGCAATGGACGACGGTGAGATATTAGGCTTTGACGCAAAGGGCTTTTTGGTGAACCACTATGACAGAGATATTCCCGAAGCGGATATATCCCAAAGCCGAGCGAAAGAGAGCGTGTCCCCTCGCCTTGAAATAGTATCCAGCAGGCTTGCACTTATCCCTACAGACGGCTTGGAAGAGAAGCTGTGCTATGAGTTTCGGTGCAGGGCAGAAAACGGCAGGAACGTGCTTGTGTATATAAATGCACAGACCGCTGAGGAGGAGCAGATACTCATTCTTGTGGAAAGCAAGTCAGGAACACTGACTGTATAAAGTAGGAGGATAAAAAAATGTCAGATTTCAGAAATTCAAAAACAAAAGATAACCTTATGAGAGCCTTTGCAGGGGAAAGTCAAGCAAGAAACCGCTACACAATGGCGGAGGAAAAGGCAAGACAGCAGAAGCTTTATGTGCTTGCCGACCTGTTCAAATTCACAGCCGATCAGGAGAAAGTTCACGCAAAGATATTCTACGAGCATCTCAAAGAGCTGTCAGGGGAGAGCGTGTTTGTTGACGGCGGTTATCCTGTGGATATTTCGGAGGATATGTGTACCTTGCTTGGTATGGCAGACCACAACGAGCGTCAGGAATCAGAAGATGTTTACCCTGCGTTTGCTGAGGTCGCAAGGCAGGAGGGCTATGGAAAGATAGCGCAGGACTTTACGAATATCGCCAAGATAGAGAATGTTCACGGCAAGCGTTTCGCAGCTTTTGGCAAGCTTATGAAAGAGGGAAAGCTGTTCTCTTCCTCCCAGTCTGAAACGTGGGTATGCTTGAACTGCGGTTATATCGTGGAGGGCACGCAAGCCCCTGAGAGGTGTCCTGTTTGCGGAGAAGCGCAGGGATATTATATCAGACTGTCAATGGCTTCATGGGGAAGTAATTGTAACTGTGATAAATAGTGCTTTGTGCGGTGCGGCTGAAAATGCCGTGCCGCATTTGTATGTGAACTTGGGGTTTTGGCGAATTGGTTATCACGCAAACCTTGATAACCTTACAAACCTCGGTAGTTCGCCCGTTTCGTTCACCCACTCAACTTTGTAAAAAAATCCATATCTTGGAACTTCCCCGAAACGGGACGTCGGGGGCGCCGTCCCCTACATTTTGGCTTCAAGTTCTACTGTCGCAAAATCGCTTCGCTCGGTGTTTTCTCTGCTTTGCATTGGCTTCTTTCTCTGTTCGGCTGTGTCATTCCTCACTCCTCACTTAACACCGCTCCGCTATTTGCATTATTCACAATTATATGTTATAATAAAAATAATTGCGATAAAACATGAAAGGACTTGTGATAATTGATATATCTTGATAATGCCGCCACCACAAAACCTTGTGATGAAGCTAAAGCGGCTGTAATGAAAGGCTTGGAGGTCTTCGGAAACCCCTCTTCTCTGCACAGAGCAGGTCTTGACGCTGAACTTCTTGTTTCTGACGCTCGTGAGATCATTGCCGACGCTCTCAGTGTTACCCCTGATGAGGTCTATTTCACTTCAGGCGCTACTGAAAGCAACAATACCGCTATTTTCGGGGCTTACAAGGCTCACGGAAAACGTAAAAAGCGTGTTGTCATATCCTCTGTTGAACACCCTGCTGTGAAAAATCCTGCGCAGGAGCTTGAAGATATGGGCTGTGAGGTCATAAGGATATCACCTGACGAGAACGGCGAGATAAACGCCCGTGACATATTTGCGGCTGTGAATGAGGATACGTTCCTTGTTAGCTGTATGCTTGTGAATAACGAAAACGGCTACATACTCCCTGTGGAAAAGGCTTTTTCTATGATAAAGAAAAAGTATCCCCAGGTGATTACTCATTGCGACTGCGTTCAGGGATTTATGAAAATTCCTGTGAAAGCCAAAAAGCTGAATGCCGATATGATATCTCTTAGCGGTCATAAAATATACGCTCCAAAGGGCATCGGTGCACTGTATGTGAAAAAGGGCGTTCATATACCGCCTTTTATGCTTGGGGGAGGACAGGAAAAAGGTTTTCGTTCGGGTACTGAGTCAGTGCCGCTCATATGCGGTTTCGGTGCGGCGGTGAAAAAGCTTGCGCCGAATGTTTCTGCGAACTTTGAAAAGGCGGCTGATATCCAAGCCTATCTCATAGAAAAGTGTAACGAAAACGGCGATGTTTTCGTAAATTCACGAAAAGGCGGCTCGCCTTATGTCACAAGCATTGCCGTCAATGGGTTAAAGTCCGAAGTGCTTCTCCACTATCTTGAAAAGCATGAGATATATGTTTCAAGCGGCTCAGCCTGCTCAAAGGGCAAGAAAAGCTCTGTGCTAAAAGAGTTCAGATATCCAGAGCAGAGCCTTGATTCCACTATCAGGATAAGCTTTAGTATCGACACCACAAAGGCTGATATCGACGCTCTTATGGAGGGCATAAAGTCTGCGCAAAATGACCTGTGCAAGGTAAGGTAAAACACGCAAACAAATGTTTTGTACTATTTATAAAGGGGAACGGCGAAAAAGGTCGCTTTTGTCAGGTTTTTGACGAGAACTTTTTTGTGCAGTTTTCGTAAAGAAAGGATAAAATTTATGAAAGAAATCATTCTCTGCAAATATGGCGAGATAGCTCTGAAAGGTCTTAACAAATCAAGCTTCGAGAGCATGATGACAAAGAGCGTAAAAAGAAGACTTAAAAGCTGTGGACAGTTCAGCGTATCAAAAGCGCAGTCCACATTGTATGTTGAGCCACTTAATGATGACAGTGATGTTGACATGGCGGTGGAAAAGCTGTCGAAAATTTTCGGTATCGTTAAGCTCTGCCGCTGCTGCGTTCTGGAAAAGGATATGGACGAGATACTCACAAAGTCACTTGACTATATCGAGGACGAAATGGAAACTGCGAGAACTTTCAAGGTGGACGCAAAGCGTTCAGATAAGAAGTTCCCATTCAAGTCTCCTGAGATATGTATAGAAATGGGCGGAAAGATACTTGAAAGATTTCCACACCTTAAAGTTGACGTTCACGATCCTGACGTTGTAGTAACAGTGGAGATAAGAGAAACCAACGCCTATGTTCACGCAGGCTCTATCGAGGGCGCTGGCGGAATACCTGTAGGCTCAAGCGGAAAGGCAATGCTTCTTCTCTCAGGCGGTATAGATTCGCCTGTTGCAGGCTATATGATGGCAAAGCGTGGTGCAATAATATCCGCTATCCACTTTGAAGCTCCGCCTTATACTTCCGACAGAGCAAAGATGAAGGTGGAGAAGCTTGCAAAGATAATCACTGCTTACTGCGGTGATATAAACTTCTTCTGCGTGCCTTTTACGGAGATCCAGGAGCTTCTGAGAGATAATTGCCCTGAGGAGCTTTTCACTATCCTTATGAGAAGACTTATGATGGAGATAGCCCAGAGGATATGCGAGAAAGAGGATATTCAAGCCCTTGTAACAGGCGAGAGCCTTGGTCAGGTAGCGAGCCAGACTATGTATGCAATGGTTTGCACAGACGCCGCTTGCCGTATGCCTGTATTCAGACCATGCGTTGGTATGGACAAATCTGAGATTGTGGAGATAGCAAGAAAGATAGATACTTTTGATACCTCTATCCTCCCTTATGAGGATTGCTGTACAGTTTTCACGCCTAAGCACCCTAAGACAAGACCAAATCTTGCAGACGTTGAAGCCGCTCAGAACGCTTTCGATTGGGAGCCTTATATCCAGAAAGCTATCGAGGGAACAAAGCCTTATCTTATCAAAAACGCATAGCGTATTTTCATGGCGTACACCCGTTGCATGGTGTCTGTGAAAAGGTTACAAACGGGTTAAAACTGTAACAGCTTGTAGCTTAATTGTACGCTTTTTTGTACCCGAATATTGTGTCTTCCCATGGTGAAAAATGCCGAAAAGCCCCGAATTTTCAGGGCTTTTCTTTGCGTCCAAAAGGGTGTTGAACGGGCTTGCTAATAATGAAAAATCAGTAATTTGGTAACAAAAGTGTAACATTTGCTTACAGAATTTGCTATTAACATTGGTTTTTGAAAATCGTCGAATTAACAAAATGGACAAAAAGAGCCGATTTTTTATGTGCAATATATAACTAAAAGGGGTGATTATTACTATGAAATTTGCTGAAGGTGACAAAGTGGTTACAGATAGTATTGACATAGTTACAAAAAGTGTAGTAAAATATATGATAAAGAGCGGTCGGAAGCTGTGTACTGCGGAAAGCTGTACAGGCGGAATGATAAGCCAGACGATCACTTCCGTTTCGGGAGCGTCGGAAATGTTCCTCGGCGGTGCTTGCACCTATACGGAGGAAATAAAGATGAAGCTTCTGAACGTGAAAAAGGAAACGCTGGAGCAGTATACTGTTTATTCTGAGCAGACAGCCAGTGAGATGAGCAAGGGTGCGCTGAAGCTTTTCGGTGCAGATTGTGCAGTGGCTGTTACTGGTATAGCAGGACCAAGCGGTGGCTCTCAGGAAAAGCCTGTGGGAACTGTATATGTTTCAGTGAGAAGTCGTCAGAAAGAAATAGTTAGACGGCTTGAGCTTTATAAAGAATATGAGAATTTGGACAGAAGAAAGATCCGTATGCTTACAACAGAAACAGCACTGAGAATGGTGCTTGAGCTGTATGAACAAAAGACGGAGGCTTGAAATAAATGTCAATGGCTAATGAAACAATGAATCTGTCCGAAAAGGACGATACAAACTTTTTTGTAAGAGTAGTAAGATATTTTATCCCGTGGAAGGGCGACAGAGCAGGAGAAGTGTTCAGAAAGATAGTGTTCATGTTCTCTATCGTGCTTTTCTGTGTTTCTCTTAATGAGCTTTCTGATTTTCTGAAAGCCGACGAGCAGGATCAGAACTATATGCAGGAGATCGTAAATTACGAGCCTGACTTTAGCGATGACGTTGACCTGAGCAAGAATAACGGCTCAGACGATATTGACGTTTCTGACCCTGAGGCTTCAACGAAGGACAGAAAAGTTCAGGGTTGGGCTAAGAAGCTTCTGAAAAGGAACAAGGACGTCGTAGGCTGGATAAAGATCCCCGGCTTTAAAAATTCCGCTGGTGATGAATATATAAACTTCCCTGTTCTTAAAGGCAAGGATAATGAATATTATCTTTACAAGAATATAGACAAGCAGTATTACGAATCGGGAAGCATTTATGCAGACGCTTGGTCTACTATAAATAAGGACGGGCAGTCTGACAATATCACGATATATGGTCATAACATGAGATATGTGGGAACTTCTTTTACTCACCTTACTGAGTATAAAAAGGGAGTGGATTTTCTTAAGAAATATCCTGTTATCGAGTTCAATACTATCTATGACAGCAACTGTAAGTATGTTATCGTGGGTGCGTTCGTGACGGGAATACTTGAAAATCAGGACGACGGAAAGCTCTTCAAATACTGGACTACCAGATATTTTGACGACGCTGACTATAAGTTTGACGATTGGATCTCAGAAGTGAGAAAGCGTTCGTGGTATTCAAACGATATCGAGTGTACAGCAGACGATAAGTATATATCGCTCTCAACTTGTACAAACGAAACTTCAAATCTCAGGTGGGTGATCGTGGCAAAGAAAATGACAGCTGACGATAACCTGGATCTTATAATAGATTCCTATAAGGACAAGGCAAATAAGGATATTTATTTCCCTAAATGCTGGAGAAACGTATACGGAAACAATAAGAAGTATTTCGGCTGGGATTATTGATGTTTATTACACCAAATCGGTGTAAAATAAATTTTAGCTGACGTCAAGCTCACGGACGGCAGTGAAGACGGTTTGCGTGCAGACGGTCGGAAAGGGTAATGTGATTAAAATGAAGCAGAAAAAAACTGAAGACAGCATAAAGCGAACAGCTAAGCCGTCGGTCAGGAAAGTAGGAACAATGCTGGGCAGCGGTGCGCTGGCAGTGCTGATGATAGGTACAGTAAGTATCTTTGCACTTACAAGCGGCAACAACGAGGCTCAGAAGGACACAAAAGCTGCAATAACCAACACTAAGACCACTTCTGTGACAGAAGCAGAAACTGAGAGAGATGAGACCTATACTTCAATGAACACCGTTACATGGAGAAAAGCGGGTATCAGCGAGTATAAAATGGCACAGGCAGAGTCTGAGACAACAACTTCCGCCAAAGCCACTACAACAAAAAAGACAGAAACTACTAAAAATGCAGCAAAAGAAAAAAAGGTCAATAACGTAACAATGGTCGCAACTGAGATCGTGAACGTCAGAGAAAAGGCTGACAAGAACTCAGAGATAGAAGCTATCGTTGCAACAGGCGAGGAAGTTATCGTTACGGCTGAAACAAGCGACGGTTGGTATAAGGTTACATACGGCGACTACAGCGGATATGTAATGAAGGACTATCTTAAAAAGGCAGAAGTAACAACAACTTCCGCTGCAAAGTCCGAAACTACAACAGCAGCTAAGAAGTCTGAAACGAAAAAGACTACGACAACAAAGGCTAAGACAACAAAGTCTGAAACCAAAAAGACAGAAACAAAGAAAGCAACAACATCAAGCTCGAACAGTTCTGTTATAAGCTATACAGATGAAGAATTTGATATGCTTTGCTACGTTCTTCAGGGCGAGGTAGGAAACTGCTCAGAGCAGAGCAAGATCGCTGTTGCAAATGTTATTATCAACAGAGTGAAAACAGGCAGATTTGGAAGCTCTATAAGCGACGTTCTTACAGCGCCAAATCAGTTCACTGCAATAAACGGCTATTACAGCGGCAGAAACAAGCCAACTCAGAACACTATTGATTGTGCAAAGAGAGCGCTGAACGGCGAGGATAATTCAAACGGTGCAGTTTATTACTACGCTCCAAAGTATTGCGGTGGAAGCACAGCGGCTTGGTTTGAATCACTCACATTCTGCATGGAGCTTGATGGTCAGAGATACTTCAAGTAATATTTGAAGTTTTTGGCTAAAATGCCGATATTGTAGATGTAAAATTGTATATTATGCTGAAAAGTCAGGACGAAACTTAGCTTTGTCTTGACTTTTTTTCAGTATTTGATAAACTATTATTTAGGTATGCAGTGAGTATTTTGCTGCCATTGGGAATGTTTTGCGGTGTGACCGCTTGAAGGTAAGGACAGTGTCTTGACGATGAATTTGATGACAAAAAAGATATGTGCAAATGTCTGCGCAGCGGTAATGAGTATAACTGCCGTTGGTATATGCGGTGAGCTGCTGCTGGATAATAAAAGCGTGGGCGCAGAAAAAGCCCCTGCGGTGCAGGTCAAAAACGTTGAAGCTCAAAGCGTTAAAACCACTGCCGCTACTGAGGTCTATGACTTTGTGAAGTTCAAAAAGTCCTCTGTGGATAAGTATGATATGTCTTATGTTCAGCAGAAAAAGCAGGCAAAGACCACAAAGAAAAAGGCTTCAGCCAGTGAGTTTACTGTGGAAATGCCTGAGGATAAGGGCGAGTATTACGACATAAAGAACGACCCTGCTAACTTTACAGATACAAGAAGCGTCGCTGATGAGTATTATACTGTCAACGATATAATCTCAGGAAATATTGTCACTCTTAATGGTCATGAACTGCTCTGTCAGATAGTCAACAGCGAGATAGGCGGTGAGTGGGGCGAGGAAGCCATAAAGGCGCAGGCCGTGGCGGCTTATACATGGGTCAGATTTAACGATTCTATCGGTGCTATACCTACGGTGGGGCTTAAAAGCGGATATTCTTCAAAGATAGAAAGATGTATAAATGCCGTTGAGGGTCAGACCGTTATGTATAACGGCAATATCATAAATGCAGTTTATTCTGCTTCAACAGCAGGTTATTCTACAACCAGCGAGGATATATGGGGCGTTTCTTACCCGTATCTCAAGCGTGTAAAGAGCGAGTTTGACGATAAAGATCCTAACTGGGGCATTGAAGCTACATATACAAAAGACGAGGTCAAGGAGCGTATCGAGAGCCAAACTGATATAAAGCTTTCAGACGACGTGAAGAACTGGTTTAAAATAGACTCCGCTTTCAGCGGAAAGTATATAAGCGGAGTGACTATCGACGGTCATACGAGCTGTACCTATGATGGCAGTGAAGCCAGGATAACAGGTATCACGCTCTGCAATCTCTTTGATGTGAAATCGAACGCCATGGAGATAAGCTATAAGGACGGTGTGTTCACTTTCAAGTCCTATGGCTGGGGTCACGGTGTTGGAATGTCGCAGTGGGGCGCTTGCTATTATGCCGAGGCTGGCTATACATATGATCAGATACTTACTCACTATTATGTGAATTGCTATCTTGGTCTGTCGGCTGTAAATGACAAAGCTGTAAAGAGAGGTCAGATGTCGCAGGACGAGATAGATAAGGAGATAAAGGATTCAGAGATAGTTGACGAAGGCGGAAACGCTTCAGGCGACAGCAAAGAGGACAGTGAGCCTGCACAGACTCAGCCGACCGAGAACGGCACTGTTACCACCGCTCCTGCTACAGAAGCACCTGATACTACAACAACTTCGTTTGACGTTCAGCCTGAGGATAATATCGCCACAGAGCAAAATACAGACGAAATATTATAACCGAAAGGGAGAATAAAAATGGGATTTTTTTCACCTAAGAATACACCTGAAAATGCAGTAAAGGCACAGATAGACGCAAAGCTTGCCTTTATAAACGATAAGTATACTGAGATAGGCAGATTTGTTAAGCTCAGAATGGCTGACAAGATAGAAGAGCCGGAGGTGAAAAACCTTATTGCTCAGATAGACGCAACTCTTGAAGAACTGAAAAATCTTAATGAACAGCTTCTTACCATCAGAGGAATGAAACTTTGTTCCGGCTGTGGCCACGAGATACCAGTGAATATGGCGTTCTGCCCTAACTGCGGAACAAAACAGCCTGAAATGGCTCAGCCTGTTTATCAGCAGCCTGCTCAGGGCGGTGCAGTTCCAATGGGCGCACAGCCTGTTATACAAAACAGTCAGGGCTATCATAATCACCCTGTTTCACCTGCTTATAATCAGCCACAGGCTAATCCTGTTTATGGCAATCCTGCTCAGCAGAATGTTCAGACAGCCGCTCCTATCCCTGAGCCTGTTGTGACACAGACTGCTGCACCTATCCCACAGCCTGAAACAGCACCTCAGCCTGCACCAATGCCACAGCCTGCTCCGGTGATAGCAGAAGCTCCGGTGCAAGAGCCTGCAAACAGCAGTTTTGTATTCTGCTCTCAGTGCGGTCACAAAGAGCCGGCAGGCGTTAAGTTTTGCTCAGAGTGCGGAATGAAGTTGTAATAAAAAAACTAAGGCAGCGCAGGATAATAAGTGCGTTGCCTTTTTGAGTAAGAAGTAAAAGAAGTAAAGGAAGATCTTTATGTCAGTGAATATTTCAAGCGAGCTTATGGATTATGATGTTATACTTGCTTCAGCGTCGCCAAGAAGAAAAGAACTGCTGTCATTGATGTGTGAGAATTTCAGGGTTATCCCCTCTGATTGTGACGAAAAAATACCGGAGGACGTTACACCAGAGCTTGCCCCTGAGTATCTTTCAGGGATAAAATGCAGATGTATCGCTTCGGTCTATGACCTGAGCGTTGTTATCGGCTGTGACACTGTTGTAATATGCGATGGGGAAGTTCTCGGTAAGCCTGTGGACGAAGCTGATGCCATAAGAATGTTAAAAATGCTGTCAGGCAAGACTCATCATGTTGTAACAGGCGTTACCCTTGGCAGAGGCTGTCGTTACAGTAGCTTTTCCGTTGATACCGCAGTGACTTTCAGAGAGCTTTCCGACCAGGAGATAAAAGCCTATGTGAAAAGCGGCGAGCCTATGGATAAGGCGGGGGCTTACGGCATACAAGGGCTTGGAGCACTTCTTGTGGAAAAGATAGACGGGGACTTTTATAACGTTGTTGGTCTGCCTGTGAGCAGGCTTGCAGAGGAGCTGCACGAGTTTTTGAAGAAGGTTCAGTCGAAGTAGATCTTCTTGTTGCTCTCCTGAGTTTTCGGGAACACTGTCACTTTGTCGTTTCCGTCAACTATGCAGAGAAAGACCTTGTCAGGCGATGAACAGCCTTGCTTTCTTATTTCGTTGGTGAGCCATTTTATCTCCTTGCCTGCGTATTTCAGGTTGTCCTCCATAATAACGCCGTCAAGGATAAGGTCGGTGCAAAGTTTTTCGTCCTGCTTCTCATATCCTAAGTCTTTTGGAGTGAGAGGTGCTTCTGTGGCACGTTCCATGAAAGAGATAGTGCCGTTGGTTTCCAGAATAGCGTAGTATATCTTTGAGATGTCGAAATAGCCTGATGTTCTTGCTCTTGAAAGCAGGTCGTTCACATCAAGCTTGGCGGTCTTAAGGTTTTCGGGATATATTTTGCCTTTTTCAATAAGTAGGATAGGCTTGCCCGAAAGAAAATGTCGGCAGTGGATAGACTTCATCGTAAGCACCGACAGCAGAAAGCCTGTCAGTCCGTAAAGCACCATTGCGATAACAGGCACGATAAGCTCGTCCATTTTCTGCGAAACAGCCATTTCAGAGGCGATAGAGCCTATGGTGATGCCGTTGATGTAGTCAAAAAGCGTGAGCTGTGATATCTGCTTGTTGCCAAGAAGCTTTGATATGGCAAACATAACGATTATAGAGCCAACTGTGGCAAGTATGGTGTGAGTGATGTTCATAGGCGTGACCCCTTTCAGAATATGCCCTTATTATCTGCATATGCGAACGTATTATTCTTCTGACGCATATTATGACAGAGAAACGTTGTGAGCAGGAAAGGGCGGTATCAGTGGAAAACAGGGGATCGTGCTGCGGTCAGCAGCTTAATATAATGGCTGCGGCATTTGCAAATTATCTTGGCGAGGGTTTGAGCGTTGACCAGCTTGGGCTGCTGTCAGCCTTTTTGCAGTCGGTGGGCGAGTCGCTTGACGTTATCGCCTCCGCAAGGCAGCTTTGTGCAGGAAATGATAATAATATAGCAGATAATTGATACAGGAGCGTAAAATGGGACTTTTCAGAAAAAATAAAGGCACTCCGTTAAAAGAGCTTGAACGCTATCACGGAAAACGAGTTTCCTATGTGGTGGAGCGTGAGGGCGCAGAGGAAAATGTTATCGGAAGAACAGGCGGAATATCTGTTGATAGTGAAAAGCTTGTGGTGGTGTGTGACGGACACGAGGTTTTCAGGTGCAGTACCGACGGCATAGTCTGCGCTGAGCTTATGAGCCACAACGGAGCGGATATAAAGGGCAGGGATATGACCACAGGGAAGCTTCGTCATATCGTTGTGCATTACGCAAACAAAAGGTGATATTTTTGCAAATGCACTCTCTTTGCACATAATTCTATCACATTGCAGTGGTAATATTATTACAGTCGGAAAGGAAAGACCGACAGTTAAAAAGACTTCATGATTGTTTTCTTCATATATTTTTTCTATACTTCCTTAATGAATAAAAACCTGCACGCTCGTGTGGGTTTTTATTTTTTGTATAATGTCTTAGAGAAAAATTCATTTTATTGCTGTTGACAATTCATATTTATGGTGATATAATGATTGTATTGAATATCGTAAAGGCTGTGACGAGAAAGGTGACGGTGCGAATACTTCGCAGAGAGCGGACGTTTGGTGAAAGTCCGCAGGGATAACGCCGTCAGGATCATCTCTGAGCTGATCCGCCTAAGCAGATGTGTTAAGCGGATACGGTTTCTCACCGTTAGAAAGAGATATGAGTGGCAGGCTTATGGTCTGCAATCAGAGTGGTAACACGGAGATATTATGTCTTCGCCTCTAGTCAGGCGAGGGCTTTTTTTATTACATAGAAAAAAGAGGTTGTTTTTTATGCTTACATTGGATAAGGTTTTTGACGCTTCAAACGTGCTTAAAGAGGTCATCAGACCAACAGCGTGTATCCATGCGCCAAAGGTAAACCCTGATTGTGACGTTTATCTGAAAACAGAAAATCTTCAGGTAACAGGTTCTTTCAAGGTAAGAGGAGCTTATTATAAGATATCACAGCTTTCAGACGAGGAAAAGTCACACGGCGTTATCGCCTGCTCAGCAGGAAACCACGCACAGGGCGTTGCTCTCGCCGCAACAAAGAACGGTATAAAGTCTATCATCTGTCTTCCTGACGGCGCACCTATCTCAAAGGTAGAGGCAACCAAGGGCTATGGCGCTGAGGTATGTCTTGTGCCTGGCGTTTATGATGACGCTTATGCAAAGGCTATCGAGCTTCGTGACGCTAACGGCTATACATTTATTCACCCGTTCGATGACGAGAACGTTATCGCAGGTCAGGGAACTATCGGTCTGGAGATACTAAGTCAGGTGGCTGACGCAGACGTTATCGTTGTTCCAGTTGGCGGCGGCGGACTTATCTCAGGTGTTGCATTCACTGTAAAACAGCTCAAGCCAAGCGTTAGAGTATACGGCGTTCAGGCTGAAGGCGCACCTTCAATGGTAAATTCACTTAAAGACGGCAAGATAGAGTGCCTTGAAAGCGTTCACACTATCGCAGACGGAATCAAGGTAAAAGAGCCTGGCGAGCATACCTTTGAGTATTGCAGCAAGTATGTTGACGGCGTTGTTACCGTTTCAGACGACGAGATATCATCAGCTATCCTCCACCTTATCGAGAAGCAAAAGCTCGTTTCAGAGGGCGCAGGCGCAACACCTGTTGCCGCAGTAATGTTTAATAAGATACCTGACATCAAGGGCAAAAAGGTTGTATGTCTTGTTTCAGGCGGAAATATAGACGTAACTATCCTTTCAAGAGTTATCAAGAGAGGTCTGCTCAAGTCTGGCAGATCTGATACTCTTACTATCCAGCTGGAGGACAGACCTGGTCAGCTTAGAGATGTTTCAGAGATAATTTCAAAGCTTGGCGGAAACGTTGTTTCTGTTCACCACGAGAGAGCAAGCGAGGACAGCGATATCACAGATTGCCTGCTCAGACTTGTTCTTGAAACAAGAAACTTCGATCATATCAGAGAGATAAGACAGGCTCTTACAGCCGCAGGCTTTAAGATAGTCAATAAGTAATTTTAAGACAGGAGTAGATAAAAATGGCAGAAGTTGTTTACACAAAGAACGCACCGGACGCAATTGGTCCATATTCACAGGCAATGAAGGTAGGAAACCTTGTTTTCACATCAGGTCAGATAGCAATAAATCCAGCAACAGGCAACGTTGAGGCAACAACTATCGAGGAGCAGACACATCAGGTTTGCAAGAACCTCACAAACGTTCTTGAAGCCGCAGGAACATCTATCGGCAAGGCTGTAAAGACAGTATGCTTCCTTAAGAATATGTCAGATTTCGGTGCATTTAACGGAGTTTACGGCGAGTATTTCACATCAAAGCCTGCACGTTCATGCGTTGCCGCAAAAGAGCTTCCAAAGGACGTTCTCGTTGAGGTAGAGGTAATCGCTGAGGTATAATTTAGCATATTATCTTGTAGTGGAACGGCTGAATTTTTGTTTCACAGAAATGCGACGTCCCATTATTGTGGGGCTGTATTTCAAGTATTTCGGGCGGCATATGTCGCCCGTTGTTTTTCTGTAAAAAGGGGTGAGAAAAATAAGCAGTGAGTTTATAAAAAGCAAAATGCGGACGGTGAAAAAATTCTCCATAGCCTTTGCAAAGTGGGTCTTTATCGCCTGCGCAGTGGGTGTAATAGGGGGAATAGTCGGCTCGCTGTTCCATATGGCGGTAAACTTTGCCACAGGCTTCCGTGAGGGTCATAGCTGGACATTGTATCTTATGCCGTTGGCAGGTCTGTTTATCATTTTCAGCTATCGTGTCTGCAAGGTGAACGAGGAGACCGGTACAAATCTTATCATAAGCTCTGTTCGTGGAAACATCAAAGTGCCGCTGCTTATGGCGCCTCTCATCTTTCTAGGCACCGTACTCACCCACCTTACGGGCGGTTCGGCAGGACGTGAGGGTGCGGCTTTGCAACTTGGCGGAAGCATTGGCGCAAAGGCAGGCGAGCTTTTAAAGCTTGACGAAAAAGACTCCAGCCTTGTGATAATGTGCGGAATGAGTGCAGTGTTTGCCGCACTTTTCGGCACGCCTTTGACTGCGACTTTTTTCGCTATGGAAGTAATAAGCGTGGGCGTTATATACTATGTGGGTCTTGTGCCTTGCATAGCTTCCTCTCTTATCGCATATAAAATATCGCTGTTGGCAGGGCTTGCGCCAACAAAGTTCAACATAACAGGCATACCAAGGCTTTCCCTTGTGTCTGTGACTCAGATAGCGGCGCTTGCGGCTCTTTGTGCGGTGATATCCATACTCCTTTGCATGGTAATGGAGTTTTCACATTCAAGATTTCAGATGTATCTGCCTAACACCTATCTCAGGATAGCTGTAGGTGGCGTTGTGATCATTGCATTGACTTTGCTTGTAGGTACAAGGGATTACAACGGAGTAGGCGTAGACGTTATCGTGGCGGCTTTAGAGAAAGGTAAGGCGCACCCGGAAGCCTTTGCCCTGAAAATGCTTTTCACCGCCATAACTATAAATACAGGCTTCAAGGGCGGTGAGATAGTCCCGACCTTCTTTATCGGAGCAACTTTCGGCTGTACAGCCGCAGGCTTTTTGGGGCTTGACCCATCATTCGGTGCGGCTATAGGTCTTGTGGCACTTTTCTGTGGCGTTGTGAACTGCCCTGTGGCTTCCATACTTCTCAGCTATGAGCTTTTCGGCGGAAGTGGACTTGTGCTTTTTGCGGTTGCCTGCGGAGTAAGCTATATGCTTTCGGGCTATTACGGACTTTATTCCAGCCAGAAAATAATGTACTCAAAGACAAAGCCCGAATATATCAACATAAATGCAAAATAAAAGAGAGCCAAGCGGCTCTCTTTTTTTGTCTATTCACTCATTGTTATGCTCTCAAATTTACCCCTTGTGACCTTGATAAGGTCTTTCGGAGAAAGCATTATCTGCGACCCGATACGTCCGCCGCTTATGATTATCTCCTCAAACTGCTCTGCAGAGCTGTCAACTACCGTCATGTACTGTTTTTTCATACCAAGGGGTGTACAGCCACCACGAATGTAGCCCGTAACAGAGTTTATATCCTTCACATGGAGCATCTCCACCGACTTTTCGCCCACAGACTTTGCCGCCTTTTTCATGTCAAGCTCCTCTGCGATAGGGATAGCGAAAACATAGTAATTTCCGCTTTTACCCACTGTCACAAGGGTCTTGAACGAGCTTTCATACGGCTGACCGAGCATATCTGCAATGTGTATGCCGTCGATAAATTCGTCGCACTCATATGTGTTGACCTTGTATTTTACCTTATTTCTGTCAAGAATACGCATGGCGTTGGTCTTGACTTCCTTATCCTTTGACATTTTTTATCGCTCCCAATAAAATATTGCCCCTATTTCTCCCTTGAAAGCTTCACAGTGTCAGCAATTATCTCGGCGCACATTTCGTAGCCAAGCCTGCCGCTGTCAAGGCACATATCATAGCTTGAAATATCTCCCCACTTTTTGTTGGTGTTGGAGTTGTAATAGTCGGCACGTTTTTTGTCATACTTTTTGAGCCTTGCTTCCACCTCGTCCTCGGAGATGTTGTGCTTCTCAATTGCGCACTCCTGACGCTTCTCAAAGCTTGCATTAATGAAGACATTCAGCGTCTTGACTTTGTTTTTCAGTATAAAATCTGCACATCTGCCCACGATAACGCAGTTTCCCTTTGAAACAAGCTCCATTATTACCTCTGTTTCAGCAGCGAATATCTTCTCTGTTATAGGATACTCTTTCTCCTTTGAAAACAGATTTATCGGTGTTTTGAGAATGCTCAGAGCGGCTTCCTCGTATTTTTGTATCTCGCTCATTGCAATGCCGCTTTTTTGTGCCGCCATGTCGATTATCTCTCTGTCATAGCATGGGATACCAAGCTTTTCAGCCACAAGCTTACCGATAGTCGAACCGCCTGCGCAATAATGTCTGCCGATAGTGATAACTTTTATTTCAGCCATTTTCTGTTTCTCCTTTTGCAGTATTTTTTTATTTTTTTGTCGGACTTCTGCCCTTTTATACAGTATAATATATTTGCTTGTTATTGTCAATAACATATTGGTTACACTTTGTTTAAGCTGGAGTAATAAAACTCCTCATAAAACGGAAAAGGACCGACCCTATGGTCAGCCCTCTTTCGTAGTAAGGAAAGTAAAATGAATTAAAACGAAAAATTCCTATTTATCAGCGTTGGCTTCTTTTATTTCGATATAAGCCTTCATAAGCTTGATAGCACCGTCAACGCCTGTTTTGGACGAGTTGATACAAAGGTCATAGTTCTTTGCTTCGCCCCACTTCATGTCGGTGTAATAATTATAGTATGAAGCTCTCCGCTTATCAGTCTTGCGGATAAAGTCCTCAGCTTTGTTTTTTTCGATATCGTATCTCTCAAGGATACGCTTTTTCTTTTCGGCAGTGTTGCCGGAAATGAAGAAGTCGATAATATTAGGCTCATTTTTCAGAACATAGTCAGCGCAACGTCCTACAATAACACAAGGACCCTTCTTTGCAATGTTCTTGATAGTTTCAAACTGAGCCAAGAAAATCTTGTGATTCAGCGGCATATCAGGATTGATCCTGCCGTCTGCACTTACAGGGTAATTACCCATGACCAGTGAGAAAAGAAAGCTGTTGGTATAGGACTCATCGTTCTTAACAAAAAGCTCCTGACATATACCGCTCTCTTTTGAAGCCATTTCCAAAAGCTCTTTATCATAGAAAGGTATGCCCAGATCATCAGCAAGCTTCTTGCCTATTTCACGTCCTCCGCTGCCAAATTCACGGCTGATAGTAATAATCGATCTCATAAAACATATCTCCCTTCTTTGATATATTCTTTTTAACGTGTATTTATTATAGCATATTTTTTGTGATTTGTACATAAAAATTCGTAAAATTCTTGCACAAATTTATGTATTTTATATTGTGCATTTTGCGTACAAATATATTTAACAAATTCGTGACAAATACAAAGGCAATAAAAAAGCGGGACGAATGAACGTCCCGCTTGAAAATACTGAATTATTCAGCAACGTTAGCGTTTGCTTCCTTGATGATGTAATCAACAGCCTTCTGGTTCTCAGCAACGCACTCTGTCCATGTAGTAGCTCCGCCGCCTGTTATCATTGTAGCCTGGTTTACTGTCTGCATAAGTGTTGAAAGCTCAGCAGATACGCCGTCCTGGAAGTCAAATACAGGATTCTGTCTAGCCAGATCGTAAATTGTCTTACGCATCTCGATCATATCGTCTGTCCAGCCGTAGTCGTTCTTGAGCTGTTCTTCTGTAATGTTCTGTACCTCAGAGTTTGCAACCTTGCAGCAGTTTACGAACGCATTGAAGCCGTCTGGGTTTGGAGCATTCTTGCAGAGAAGATAGCCGTTTACACCTGTAGATACATAGTACTTGTCAGAATCGTCCATTCTTGGCATTGGAACGAACATAACCTCGCCGTCCTTGACGCTTCCGAATGTCTTAGTCTTTTCAGGAGTATCCTCGAGAGCCCATGTGCCGATAGGAATGAACAGTGTGAGCTGTGAACCAAGACCTTCACCGTTAGCTCCGTCACCTCTTGTATTCCAGTTGTTGCTTGATCTGTCGAATACAACGTTGTTCTTCTCAAGGTTGTACATAAGATCCTGAACTGTGCCAACTTCAGCCTTGCCCATGTTGTTTACAAGCTTGCCGTCCTCAAGACCGATAAGTGGATAACCGCAAGTATCGTTAAGAGCCTTGCCATACCAGTAACCATCAAGAGCATATCTGTCAGCTTCAGAGTCTGCAAAGTCAAGGCACATCTCTGTGAACTTGCTCCATGTCCACTCGTCATTAGCGTAAAGCTCAGCAGGATCGTCATAGCCAAAGTCTGATATTGTCTTTGTGTTGTATGTACAAACATACTGTGGTCTTACGTCGATAGCAGCTACATAGTGCTTGCCGTTGAATACGAATGAATCGTTAAGTGTCTGTGATGATGACCAGATGTCTGAGCTGAAATCAACTACATCGTCGATAGGCTCGAACATGGCCTTGATAGCACCCTTAGGGAATGCGTCCATGTCGTCAGCAGGGAAGAAGTCAGGTGAGTCGTTAGCCATAACTGCCTTAGCAAGATCAGTATATCTGTTATCCCAAGTTGTCTGAACGTACTCGATCTTTCCACCGTACTTAGTCTGGAAAAGTGAGATAGCAGGTGATTCTGACTTACCATCACTAGGGTTGATGTCATAGTGAGCCATCCACTTGATAGTCTTGTTTGAAAGCTCGATGTCAGGGAGCTTATCCTGAAGTGCATTTACCTGCTCCTTCTGATCATCTGTCATAGCCTTAGCTTCCTTCTTGGAAGATGAGCTGTCACTTGATGAGCTGCCGCAAGCAGCCATGCTGCAAGCCAGTGAAAGCGCACAAGCAGCAGCGAAAATTCTCTTTGCCATTTTCATTATAGTAACCTCCTTGATAATAGACGAATGTTCCTTACCCAAAAACGTTCATCTGTTACGATCGACAAGCATTGTTACCCGACAACGCTTGCCATAACGCTTATTTTTCGTCCTTACTAATGATAACAAAAAGTTTAAATTTAGTCAATCAGCATTTTGCAATATAAAGCTCAAGCGTTTTTGTTGATTATGACAAAGGTGTGTTGAATTTGTGTGAGTATTCGTTTTCAGAAAACGTTTTCGCAATTTCACTCATACATATTAATAAAAAGTTTACAATTGTTGTATACAGGTTTTACATTACTGTACCACCTGCCTTTTGTCAGCAGGTGAGAGCTTGAATGTCCTCTTGCGACATGGCAGGGTGAACGGCGCGGTTTATGCCCATTGCAATGAGCTTTGCGCAGTTTTCCGAAAGTTTGTCAGCAGTTTTCGGAGCGACCATGATGTTTTCGGAGCTTTCAGGTGCGGTCTGACCGAAAATGTGCTGTGCGGCAGTGCAAAGGTCTATGACCGTTGGCACACCTATGGCAATGCACTTTACCCCGAGGGTCGAAAGCGAAAGCTCTTTTCGTGCGTTTTCGACTCCGCTTCCCGGAGAAATGCCGGTGTTGCAAAGCTGTATTGTCCTGCCAAGATTTGAAAGTTCGCTGCAAGCCAGTGCGTCAACGGCAATGATAGCCTGCGGTGCTACACGCTCTGCAATTGCTTTTACCTGCTCTGAGGATTCTATTCCCGTGTTTCCAAGCACTCCTGTCTGTATCACTGTGACCTCGCCCAGATCGTCAGTATCAATCTCTTTTGCAAGGCTTTTTATGTGGCGGGTAGCGAAGATCTTTTCAGCAGTAAGAGGGCCAACAGCGTCGGAAGTCAGGGCATAGTTCCCAAGCCCTACCGCCAAAAAACGTTCACAACCACCGCAAAGCTCCCCTATGGCTTTTGCTATGACTTCTGCACGCTCACGAAAACTGTCGCTGTACATATCGAATGTTGAATCTGTGGCGGTAAGGGTGATGTATCTGCCAACAGGTCTGCCAAGCTTTTCGGCGGCTTCCTGTGTTTCTATGGTGATGTCCGTTACCTCAAGCCTAGCGTTTTCAATAACCTTGTTTTTGACTTTCACTCCCTGAAGCTTTTCCGCACCGCCTGCCTGAGAAAAGCTCTCCGCCGCCATATCCGTTCTAATGCTCATTTTATTCACCTTTCTGTGATATCGTGTAAGTTTTTGTGTGTTCCTACAATTTAGACCGCAAAATTTCTATATTTTTTTCAGTAAACCCCCTTGCAATTTCTTTTGAAATGTGGTAAAATATTTTACAAGGCTTGTTTAAAGGGCTTTCCGCATTTCCTCTCAGTCTGCGGATAGCTTGTGCAAATAAGTGCAAATTTATACAGAATGAGGGAGGTGTCGGTATGCCAAACATTAAATCCGCTAAGAAGAGAGTCAAGGTTATCAACACTAAGACAATGAGAAACAAGGCTGTAAAGTCTGATCTTAAAACTGCACTCAAGAAGGCTGACGCTGCTGTAGCTGAGAATGCAGAAAACAAGGAAGAAGTAGTAAGAGCTGCTATCAAGAAGGTAGATATGGCTTGCACAAAGGGCATTATGCATAAGAATGCCGCTGCAAGAAAGGTATCACAGCTTGCTAAGAAGCTTGGCTAATTTTTCAAAGTAGCTTACAAGACCGTTCCGAATGGGGCGGTCTTTTTTGTGTATTGGTCTGTACTATATAAATAGTATACTTTGTTGGTCGTAGTTGACTTTTTGGAGCTGTTATAGTATAATTGAGTTGATAATAATGCAGGGGAGGGATTTTATGACGTATCGTGTTGGAAAATATACGCTGCCTGAATACAGTGTGCTTATGTCGGTGTATGACCGTGAGCTTCCTGAGAACCTTAACGAGAGTCTTGAGTCTATGCTCATGCAGTCATATCCTCCCTCTGACTTCGTGCTTGTGTGCGACGGCAAGCTCACCTGCGAGCTTAATATCATCGTGAAGTCTTTTCAGGACGAGTTCAAGCATATTTTCCATATCGTTCAGATAGACGAGAACGTGGGCGTTGGAAAGGCTTACAACGAGGGCATAAAGGCGTGTAAATGCGATTATATCGTGAAAATGGACAGCGACGATATATCTCTCCCTAACCGATGCTTGAAGCAGATGACCCTTTTTGCGGTGAAACCTAAGCTTGATATCATCGGCACATATGTGGAGGAGTTCGACACTGACACTGACGAGGTAGTTTCGGTGAAAAAAGTGCCTGTCATGCATAAGGATATCGCTTCATATTCCAAACGACGCAACCCTTTCAACAGGCAGTCTGTGGCTTTTCGCAAGTCCTTTGCGGAGAAGATAGGCGGTTACAGTGACCTTAAAATGTGCGAGGACTATGAGTTTATCGCACGAATGTTACAGCATGGTGCAAAGGGGCAGAATATACCTGAGGTGCTTGTGCGCTACCGCATAGATGAAAATACTGTGGATACACGCAAAAGCTGGGAGCATACAAAGGCTTTCATTCGTGTGAGGTGGATAATACACCGCTCAGGGTATACGGGCTTCCGTGACTTTTTCATGCCATGCGCTCTGCAGCTTGGCTTGTTTATATTTCCCAGAAAATTCACCCGTTGGGTATACAGAACGTTTCTCAGAAAATAATATTTTTTATATATGAAAATATGAACCCAATGTCGTGTGGGTTCATATTTTTTTAGTTCAAATAAAAGTAAACGTTATCAATTTTGAACACGATGTTAAACATTAAAAATGGCTATTGACAATGATTTTTTATATGATATATTTAAAAGTATGGAATATAAAGCCTAAAGGCGAGAGCTTCGCAAAGCTTGGCTTTATAAAAATTTGAATATTTTAAATATTAATGATAAGGAGAACATTATGCGTGAAATAATGAAAAGAACAGTTGCTGCCGTTATGGCAGTGCTTATCGCTTGTGCGGCAGCAGGCTGTAGCAGCACAGGAAACAGCAGCTCAGGCAGCTCGTCAGCAGGTGAGACTACCACTACAACAGCCCCTGTCGTTGAGGATATGGGCAATATCGACCTTTCAGACGTAACGACAGAGTATGACGTTCCTGAGGATTTCAGTTACGAGTCCGAGGCGGAAAAAGGAACTCTTTCGGGAGGTGCGGCAGTGCTTGATAAGAATTTCCTTGGTAAGTTTTCTGGCGATGGCTTCGTTTCCGTAGGCTCATCGGGAGATATGGTGGAGTTCGAGATAGATTTTCCTGCAAAGGGAAGCTATAATATTACTCTCACAATGGCGGCAGACGGCGAGGGTCAGTCAAATCTTATCACTGTTGACGGTGCTGCGCTCACAAACTTCACATCGACCACAACAGAGTTTGGCGACACTATGGCTGAAAATGTGCTTATCGACGAAGGTACTCATAAGGTAGGCATAAAGGGCGACAATGGTCATATCTATATTGACAAGATAAAGATAACCCCAGCTCCTGCTATCGACCTTTCACAGTATGAGGTATCAAATCAGCTTTCAAACCCTAACGCTTCTGACGAGGCAAAAAGACTTTATAACTTCCTTACGGACGTTTACGGAAAGTATACTATCTCAGGTCAGTCCTCAGGAGATAACGAGGGCAAGGACTGCCGTGAGTTCAAGGAGATAAAGAAGCACACAGGCAAGACGCCTGCTATACTTGGTCTTGACGTTTCAAACCTTTCAAACAGCGCACTTTCACATGGCGCAGGCGGCGGAGATATGGTGCCGTTGCAGGCTATGGACTGGTACAACAACGAAAACGGTATAGTTTCACTTTGCTGGCATTGGTATGCCCCTGAGAAAAACCTGGAAAAGAACGGCGGAGCATGGTGGCAGGGCTTCTATTCTGAATACACAGACTTCGACCTTGCAAAGGCTCTCAGCGGCGAGGACAAAGAGGGCTACGATTCTATCATAGCAGACCTTGACCATATGGCAGGGGTACTTAAAGAGCTTGCAGACGCAAACGTGCCTATCCTTTGGCGACCTCTCCACGAGGCGGCAGGCGACCCTAAGTATCCCGGCAACGCATGGTTCTGGTGGGGTTCAGCAGGAAAGGACGCATACATTCAGCTTTGGCAGCTCATGTATGACAAGTTCACAAATGAGTATGGTCTTAACAACCTGATCTGGGTATGGAACGCACAGAATCCTGACTGGTATCCGGGTGATGAGTATGTTGACATCATGGGCTATGACTGTTATCCTGCAGAGCGGGACAGCTCTTCACAGAAGTGGTATTATGACCTTGTGAAGTCAAGCACATCCACAAAAAAGATAATCGCAATGACAGAGAACGGTTCGATGTTCGACCCTGACGGAGCATTCAACGACGGCACACGCTGGGCGTGGTTCAGTACATGGAACGGCGAGTTCTGTATCAAGGATAAACAGCTTTCAGATCAGTACACCACATTTGACGAGTGGAACAAGATCTACAACAGCGAAAGAGTTCTCACCCTTGACGAGCTTCCAAACCTGAAATGTTATCCAATGGATACTGAAAAGTATCTGGAGGAGCATAAGTAAATTCGGATAAAATAAAAACTGCGGACGGCAAAATGCTATCCGCAGTTTTTGTTTTTATAATTACAATGCTTGTACCAAGGAGGGCGAACGCTGTTTGCCCCTGTGTTATTTATATCTGTTATATTTTATCAGCTATAAATATTCAGTATGCAAGGTGCAACATAAACCACTATGATCACTATAGCTCCCGCACCGATTACTGCCACAAATGCAGCGGTTTCCATAGTTTCTCCGAATTTCAGTTTCTTTCTTATGAAGAAAAATCCTGCTGTCAGTGCAATGCCTGCGATAGTCAGTGCAAGACCTGCATAAAAGCCCTTTGGCACGCTTGTTACAGTTATGGTGTTCTCGCCCTCCTGCAAGTCAAAGCTTACAAGGTCACCGAAAACCTTGTCATATGAAACAGCCTTGCCGTTGACCTTTATTTTCAGACCCTCCTGATATGGTATCTGAAGCACACATTTCTGTCCTGCCTTTGCATTAACGCTTCCAGAAAGCTTGCCGTCACTGTCTGTAAGACCGGCGGTCTGTGCCTGCTCAAGTGCCTTTTCAAGAACATTGTGGTGAAGCCCGAAAACGCCATAGGAACGGCAGCTTGTGATGTCTTTCTTCAAGGTCACACGCACGTTGACGTGTTCATTTTCAAATTCCCCAAGCTTCAAAAGCCCGTTACTCGATTGTGACGGATAATCCATCTGTTTTACCTGACCGTTCACTGTTACCATGAAGCTTCCGTTTATATCTTCGCTGAGGCTGTTTGAAAGCTTGTCGAAGCAGTCAAAATAAAGTGTCTGCTTGTCTGTCACATCTATGCTGTAGTCCATGTAGGCTACATCGCTAGTAGTAGTGAGGGTGTAGTTCGGTTTAAAGTTACTGTCGTCCTGCACACCATAGATCGTGGTGTATTCGTAGTCTGTGATAAGCTTGTTACCGTTGCCACCGAAAAGCTGTTCAAAAAGCTTCTTCTGAACGTTACTTCTTGTGCCTGTGGAAAGCTCCTCACTGCCGCTCAGGTCAGCGTCGGTCACAATGCCAAGGGGGAGATAGTATTCTGTCGGCACTATTTCGTAGGTATCGTTTGAATATACAGCGTCAGCCGAGCCTGTACTTTTTTCAATAAGATATTTTACTGACAGCAAAGCGTCAGTAAGCTCCGTTCCGCCATATGAGCCTACCTCCATCCAGTAGGAGGAGTAACCAAGCTGTTTCATCATGTACATATAATCACGGCTTGTGAGGGAGGTGTAGTGGCTCAGGGAATTGTATCCCATTGAACCGACCAGATTGACCTCGAAAAGCTTGCTTGCGGTCTTTACTCTGTAAAAGCCCTCTGTTTCGTCAAGTCTGTCTGAAAGATCCATTATCTTCTGATGATTAGCCGCACGCTGAGGATTGTTCATGCTTGGGGATACCATATAAATGTTCACGTTTGCGTAGGACTCAGCCGCAACGAACATTGCAAGGAAGACAGCAAATATCTTCTTTGATATCCAGCCTTTTTTGTGTAGCAGAACGACAATCGCATAAAATGCCGCCGCCACAATGAAAAATTCAAGGCAAAGCTCAAAGGCGGTGCTGTCCTGCCAAAGACTTGAAGTGTATTTTGATATTCCCGAGCGGTTGTTTTCAACAAAGCCCTCAGAGAAGTTGTAAAAGCCGTAGATAAGTGCCGCAAGTATCAGGAATATAACAAAGTGGTCGCAGTTTTTCTTTCCTTTTGCCACTGCGTTTTCCGATGAAAGGAAATATCCTGCGCAGATAAGTGCGAAGAAAATGGTGATGAAAGCGTATCTGCATGGGAATGACATATAGCTTCCCGTGTGCCACATAAGGTTCGCAGGCTCTATTAAAATAGGTACGAGCATCAAAAAGAGCATTATAAGGTCGGTGTTAAGACGCTTGCTCCTCTTTTTGCCGTCAAGAAGAAATACCGCAACTATCACTATGACCGAAGCCGTTGACAACAGCAGGCAGAAGGTCGTGTAGTAGTTTGTGATGAATGAAGAAGTCTCAAGCTGTTGGATAACTGACTTTGAACGTCCGCTTGACAAAAACTGCAGGAAGCATGGTATCCATACCACCGCCGAAAGCAATGCACCAAGGAGCGAGCCTATAACAAATCTGCATGGAACGTCCTTGTATTTTTCTTCCTTGCGGTAACGCCAACAGCAAAGCGCCATGAAAAGCAGTATGAAAACAACTATCATGTAGCTGATGTAGTAGTTCACTATCATCATAAGTGTGAGCATGACAGTGTATGGGATAATGCGCTTTTTCTCAAAAAGCTCCCTGAACGCCACCATAAGAAGCGGGAAAAGATACATCATGTCGAGCCATATGTTGTTCTGATAATAGAGCATTCCATAGCCGCAGAATGCATATATGACGCTGAGTACAGCGCCAATGTAAGGGTCGAGCTTTTTTTGACAGGAGCGGAAATATATCTGCGCCGTGACAGCCGCCGTCATCATTTTAAGCACTGTGAGAATGTTCACAAGGTAGATGATGTCAGCCTTGTCAACAAAAAGCACAAGCAAGGTGTAGGGGCTTGCGATAAAGAAGAAGAAAACGCCCCACAGGTCCATTCCTCCTGCGTTGTGGAAGTTAAGGAACATTCCGTCCTTGCCTGTGAAAATATCCTTGAAGTCGGTGAGCAGGGGTATCACCTGCTGTGACATATCACACCATGATACAGTGCCGTCACCAAAAGGGTAAAGCCCATGCCGATAAAAAGCAAATCCCATTATGAGCAATACAGCCAGAGGTGGGAAGATAAAAGGCAGAGCTTTTTTCAGCTTATCCATTTTGTTCAGTCCTCCATACATAACATAGTTTTTATATTTTTCTTTAAAAAACATTATAATTATACTCCATTAAGAGTCAAAAATCAATATTAAATAAGCCAACTTTAGGCTTCGTATGATGAAAATTATGTGAAAAACATGGTCTGATGTTGATTTTTTTGCAGGGAGGTGCTATAATAGGCTAGTGAAAAGGCAGAAGTGCCATTAATAATGATCGAAAGGACGATAAAAATGAAACTTAAAAAGCTATTCAGAGCATTGGCTCTTTGCACAGCAGGCGTGCTTGCCTGCGCAGTTCTTACAGCCTGCGGAGATAAGGGTGACAGCTCATCACAGACCTCTGCGGCTGACACTGACAAGAAGTTCGTTATCACGCTTTATGCCAATGACGCACCTATCACCTGCGAGAACTTCGAGAAGCTGGTAAAGGAAAAGTTCTATGACGGACTTACTTTCCATAGAGTTGTAGACGGCTTTATGGCACAGGGCGGTGACCCTAACGGTGACGGCACAGGCGGAAGCAAGGAAACTATCAAGGGCGAGTTCTCAGCAAATGGCGTTGAAAACAGCCTGAGCCATACAAGAGGCGTTGTTTCAATGGCAAGAGCAAACGATATGGACAGTGCCTCAAGCCAGTTCTTTATCTGCTACAGCGATAAGGATACCTTCCTTGACGGACAGTATGCGGCTTTCGGCATGGTAACAGAGGGCATGGACGTTGTTGATGACTTTCTTAAAGTTGAGAGAACAACAGGTTCAGACAACGCACAGTCAAAGCCTGTTACGCCTATCACTATCGTAAAGGCTGAAATGATAGATGATGACGCAGACGGCAACCACAGAGTTCAGTTCACAATGAATTTCTAAGCTGATTTTCACAAAGAGGTGTCCCCATTGGGTGGATACCTTTTTTGTTTACTAAAATGGTTTGGCAAAACAAAAAATTCATAATTTATATATCAAATCACTGATAAAAGCTATTGCAAAAAGCCGTTTGTTCAGTTATAATATATGATATAGGTTTATGCACAGTCGGTATTGGAGGGCTGTCGCTATCAATTTTTGAAAGGAATGTATGTTATGAAGAAATTTGCAGCAGGACTTATTGCAGTGGCAATGAGCGTTACAATGCTTGCAGGCTGCGGAGTGCCTGCTAATACAGTTCACAGCGTTGACGATCTGGAGGGCAAGACTATCGGTGTTCAGCTTGGAACAACAGGCGATATCTATGCCGAGGACGTTAAGGACGCTAAGGTAGAAAAATACAACAAGGGCGCTGATGCTGTTCAGGCTCTGAAGCAGGGCAAGATAGACGCTGTTATAATCGACGCTGAGCCTGCTAAGGTATTCGTTGAGAAGAACGACGATCTTGAAATACTTGACGAGCCTTTTGCTGAGGAAGAATACGCTATCGCTATGAAGCTTGACAACACTGAGCTTCAGACAGCTGTCAACGGTGCTCTCAAGGAGCTTAAGGCTGACGGAACACTTGACGCTATCAAGGCAAACTACGTTGGCGAGAACGCTGGCAAGAACCCATACAAGTCCCCTGATAATGTTAGCAGAGATAAGGGTACGCTTGTAATGGCAACAAACGCTGAGTTCCCTCCATACGAGAGCAAAGAGAACGATAAGGTCGTTGGTATCGACGCTGATATGATGCAGGCAGTTTGCGACAAGCTTGGTTATGAGCTTAAGATAGACGATATGGCATTTGATTCTATCATCTCAGCCGTTCAGTCAGGCAAGGCAGACGTTGGCGTTGCAGGTATGACAGTTACACCTGACAGAGAGAAAAACGTTCTTTTCTCTGACACTTACACATCATCAAGTCAGGTAATAATCGTAAGAAAGAAATAATTTTTCACACTTCGGCTGTCGTAGAGCGGCAGCCGAAATTATTTTGATAAAGAACAGGAAGTGCTGAATTGAACAAATTGATCGACGATTTCCAGCAAAATTTTTTGGACGAGAGCCGTTGGCATTATCTTACCAATGGTCTTAAAACAACACTTATCATAACCTTCTTTGCGGTCATACTTGGCTTTGTGTTGGGATTTCTTGTGGCTATAGTCCGCTCTACTCATGATAAGACAGGCAAAATGAAGATACTCAACGCCCTTTGCAGAGTGTATCTTACAGTGATAAGAGGAACTCCTATGGTAGTTCAGCTCCTTATAACATATTTTGTTATTTTCGGAAGTGTGAACATAGACAAGACTCTTGTGGCTGTGCTTGCATTCGGCGTGAACTCAGGCGCATATGTGGCTGAGATAGTCCGTTCAGGTATCATGTCAGTTGACAACGGTCAGTTTGAAGCAGGAAGAAGCCTTGGCCTTAGCTATCGTCAGACAATGATAACAATAGTTCTTCCGCAGGCTTTTAAAACTGTTCTGCCTGCCCTTGCAAACGAGTGCATAGTTTTGCTTAAAGAAACCTCTGTTGCAGGATATATCGCAATTCAGGACCTTACAAAGGGCGGAGATATAATCCGTTCTCAGACGTTCTCGGCATTCATGCCGCTTATAACAGTTGCACTTATTTACCTCATAATGGTAGTTGTGCTTACTCATCTGGTAGGAAAGCTTGAAAGGAGGCTGTCGCAAAGTGATAGACGTTAAACATCTCAGCAAGTCTTTCGGCGAGGTCGAAGTGCTGAAAGATATAAACGAAACTATCGACAAGGGCGAAAAGGTCGTTATCGTTGGTCCGTCAGGCTCAGGAAAATCCACCTTTCTCCGCTGTCTTAACCTTATGGAAAGACCTACTTCTGGAGATATTTTCTTCGAGGGCGAGAACATCACTCAGGCGAACGAGCATGAAATGAACAAGCTCAGACAGAGAATGGGCATGGTTTTTCAGCATTTCAACCTCTTCCCACATCTTACAATAAAAAAGAATATCACTCTTGCCCCTGTGAAGCTTGGCCTTATGACAGCCGATGAAGCCGACAAAAAGGCGGAGGAGCTTTTGGAAAGAGTTGGTCTGCCTGATAAGGCTGACGAGTATCCTTCAAGGCTCTCAGGCGGTCAGAAACAGAGAATAGCTATTGCACGTTCACTGGCGATGAACCCTGAAGTAATGCTTTTTGACGAGCCTACTTCTGCACTTGACCCTGAAATGGTGGGCGAGGTGTTGGAGCTTATGAAACAGCTTGCAAACGACGGAATGACAATGGTTGTCGTTACCCACGAAATGGGCTTTGCAAGGGAAGTTGCTTCAAGAGTTCTGTTTATGGCAGACGGAAAAATACTCGAGCAGAACAAGCCGTCAGAGTTCTTTGCACACCCTGAAAATCAGCGTTTGAAAGATTTTCTCTCAAAAATTATATAGAAGCCAACACCGCACAAGGGGCGTCTATCGCCTTTGTGCGGTGTTTTTTTGTTTGCAAAGGTCTAAAATGCTTGACATTATGGGCGTTATGGTCTATTATTATTTTATACGACTTTATTTTAATAGGAGATACATAAATGAGTTTAAAAAACGCTTTCACCATTATTTTCGGCAAGCTTATGGTAAAAACTCTGCACCTGCTTGGCAGGGACGCAGGCAACTTTCCTGGGCTTGTGCTGTGGACTATAAATAAAGACTGCCTGAAGGCTTTCAAGGTGGATTGCCCTATCGTTGCTGTCACAGGCACCAACGGCAAGACCTCTGTTACAAACTATCTCAGCCACATTTTTGCAAGCGGTGGAAAGAAGATAATCACAAACCCGGAGGGCAACAATCTTGATACGGGAATATGCTCACTTTTGCTCAATCACTGCGATATGAGGGGCAGAGTCCACGCCGATTATCTTGTGCTTGAAACTGACGAGTCACACGTTCCTGTGGTCTATTCAAAGCTCAATTTGCAGACCCTTGTTCTGCTAAACTTCTTCCGTGACCAGCTTGACAGAAACGGCGAGGTGGAAACACTCATTCTCAAGGTGAAAAAGTTCCTTGAAACATTTGAGGGCAACGTTGTTCTCAATGCCGATGACCCAAACGTGGCAAGACTTGGACTTGCTAACCCTAATAACAAGAATATCCACTATTTCAGCGTTGACAGATATCAGGGCGCAACGGATAAGCCTTATGAGGTGGGCGAGGGCAAGTTCTGTCCTTTCTGCGATACTGAGCTTGTCTATGACTATTATCAGTATTCACATATCGGCAAGTTCCATTGTCCAAAGTGTGGTTTCGGCAATATCAAGCCTGAGGTGGAGATAAAGAACGTTGACCTGACTGTTCCGTCCTTTGAAGCAGACGGGGAAACATATAAGACCGCTCATAACAGTATCTATTATATGTATAACATGGCAGCTGTCTATACCGCCGCAAAGCTCTATAATTTTGATAAGGCTATATTGCATGACACTTTCGAGCATTTCGAGGTGAATAACGGCAGACTTGAACGCTTTGAGGTTGACGGCTCAAGCCTTCTTGTGAACCTTGCTAAAAACCCTGTTGGCGCAAATATGACCCTGCGTGTGATGAACGAGCAGGCAGGCTCAAAGGAACTGCTTTTTGTCCTTAACGATAACCTTGCAGACGGCCATGACGTTTCCTGGATATGGGATATAAACTTCTCTGTGTTCAATAATGTTGACAGAGTTGTGACTTCTGGTACAAGAGCCTACGATATCGCCATAAGAATAAAATGTTCAGGCTATGACCCTGACAAGATATTCGTTTATCCTGATCTTGACGAAGCAACAGCGTCACTCTTCTCCACAAAGGGGGATAAGTTTGCCATAGCAAATTATACCGCTATCCAGCCAACAAGAGCGGCAATAAAAAGATACAAGAACCTGAAAGAAAACGGGGAGGAAAAGTAAAATGGAAAAGCTGAAAATTCTTCATATGTACCCTAATATGCTTGACCTCTACGGCGACAGCGGCAACGTTGAAGTGCTTTCATACCGCTGCAAAATGCGTGGCATAGAGCTGGAAGTTTCAAAGCATCTTATTGGTGACAAGGAAACTGATTTCACCCAGTATGATATCATCTATCTTGGCGGCGGTGCTGACTTTGAACAGCAGATACTTGCAGATGACCTCGTTTCCTGCAAGGACAGTATCATGGAAGCTTATAAGGCAGGAACATTTTTCCTGATGATATGCGGCGGCTATCAGCTCATGGGTCAGTATTATAAGGACTCAAACGGTGAGAAAGTGCCTGGACTGGGGCTTTTTGATTACTATACTGTGGCGTCTACCGATAAAAGATGCAGATGTATCGGTAATATCGTTATAGAAGCTCAGCTTGACGGAGAAAAATACAAGGTCATAGGCTTTGAAAACCACGGCGGACAGACCACCAACGTCAAGTCCCCATTCGGAAAAGTCCTTTCAGGCAACGGCAACGAGTTTGAAAGCAGTACCGAGGGCTATATGGAAAAAAGCGTTATCGCAACCTATCTCCATGGTCCGCTCCTGTCTAAAAATCCAAAGGTCAGCGACTATGTTATTTCATATTGCATGAGCCGTAAGATTGGCGAAAAGTATATCCCCGCACCTATAAACGATAAGCTTGAAGAAGATTGCCGCAAACAGCTTTTTGAGAGGCTTGGTGTGTAAAAATGTTTTCACTGTTCAAAAAGAAGCAGGCTCAGAGCGAGCCGCCTCTTAAAAAGAAAATAAAGGATATGAAGTGCAGAAAAATAAACTACGTCGACGAGGGCTTTGATACCCTCGCATCGGAAATGTCTGCCGACCCGAAAGCTATTCTCAGGCTCAAGCCTGTGAACTATTATGCCATAAAAAATAAATATATCATGGGAAAAGTTTATACGTCTGAGGATCATCAGGAGAATTATGTGCAGTTTTTCAGATACGAGTATGACCACGAGTGTGGAAAAACTGATATCTACCCCCTAAGTGCAGAGCTTGTGTCAAAGGCTCTTGCAAAGGTGGGCATAATAATAGACCTGAAAGCCCTTGCCAAAGACCAGTGAGGAAACGAAAATGGCTTCAAAACTTGACGAATTTGATATGAAAGCCCCTGTGGCTGACCTGCTTTATCCCTCTGTGGAAAAGCACAACGCAATGAAAAAAAGAGCTGCCGCCCTTGAAAAGCTCCCCAGAGCGTTTGTTGACAATCTGGAGCTTGAAAAGGTGGCTGATTTTATCACGCCCCATTACCAGTATCGTGTAATGAGGCTTTTTTGTGAGGTTTGCGACGATGAGGAGGTAATAAACTACCGCCTTGATATCCTTGATGATTTCATAAGGCTTCCGTCATTGTCTGCCACCATACGCAAGGTGATAAACGTCATGGTGGAAAATGACAGAAAGAACATCTATAATCTTACTACTCCCGACAGCTTTTCACAGCTTGATGATGCCATAAGCGGCTTTGACGCTTACATACAGTGCATGGAGATAATGCACGATTTTTATGGAAAAATGAAAGATAAGATACGCTCAGAGGGCGTAAAAAAGCTTTTTGCGTTCTTTGAGGAGCATTACGGTGACAAGCATTATATATCCCTGAAGGGTGAGATAGAGAAGCTTAAAAAGGCGCTCTATGACCGCATACGAAGTGTTACGGTCGCTATAAACCTCGACGAAAGGCTAGTTCCTGTTTCAGCAGGCATTATAGAGCTTTCAAAAGAGCGTTACGATATAAAACCGTCCCTTGTTGACAGGATACTTTACCATGGGGCAAAGTTCAACGATAAGGCTGTTGTGAAAAATCTCAGAAAAAAGTATAATGACAGCGAGGTGTCTGACGATAAGCTTATCAATACTGTGGATAAGACCCTTTTTGACGAGCTTAGCGATCTTACTGATACTTTTGTGAAAATGATAGACAAGGTGCTTGCTGAGTATCAGAAAGCAGGCATTGCCGATATGCGCTATATAGACTATCAGCTTGAATACTACATGGGCGCAGTGGCTTTGATAGAAGCCTGCGAAGATCAGGGGCTTAAAATGTGCCGTCCGAAAATTCTTCCTGCAGGTGAGAGAAAAGCCGTCATAAAGGATATCTTTGACCCTGTTTATTTCCGTGAAGCCAGGATATATAATCTTGACCACAAGGAGAAAAAATCCGTTGTCACAAACGATATCACCATGGGAGGTGACAGCGAGGGCTTTTATGTGCTTACGGGCGCAAACAATGGCGGAAAGACCACATTTCTCCGTGCGGTCGGTCTGTGTCAGATAATGGCGCAGACAGGGCTTTATGTGCCTGCTTCATACTGTGAAATATCCCTTGTGGACTATATCTACACTCAGTTCCCGCAAGAGGAAAAAACAGGTATCGACACAAGCCGTTTCACCACGGAGATAAAAGAGTTCCGTGAAATAAGCGACACTATCACAGCAAACAGCCTGCTTCTTATGAACGAGTCTATCCAAAGCACAACCCCAAGGGAGTGTGTTGAGGTCGCCTGCGAGCTTTTGAGGATATTCTGCAAAATGGGCGTGAGAGGAGTTTTTGCAACACATCTTGTGGATATCGCATACAAGACCGTGGAGCTTAATAAAGACAGTACGCTCAGAACAAAGCTTGCAAGCATTGTCGCCGACGCAGATGATGAAACAGGAGAGCGAAAGTATAAGATAGTCCGTGGAATGCCCCGTGACAACAGCTTCGCTCAGACTATCCTTAAACAATACGGCATAGATATGGAAACGATAGAAAAGCGTATAAGGGAGAATAAAGCCTGACTATTACAGAATTGTAACCATACTTGAAAATTTCTTTGATGTGTGATATACTGAAACATACAACTATGAAGACAGGAGATAAAACCATGAAAAAGATACATAGAACATTGAGCCTTTTTACAGTCGCTGCAATGTGCGCCGCACATCTCTGCTCATGCGGAGATGTGCCTGACAGTTCACAGACCGACAGCAGCTCAAAGGCAGCCACAACTACAACAGCCGACACAACGTCTGATACAACCACCACAGGGGAGGCGAGCAGTACAGCTTCTGCCACTTCTGCGCCTGACAGCAGTGTTTCAGACAACTCATCATCGGTAACGGACGATACAAAGACGAACGGTATCACACCTGCTATGTGGAAAGTGACTTCACCTGAGGGCAACACAATGGTGATGCTCGGCTCTTTCCATGCACTGAAAGACGAGTGCTATCCGCTGCCTGAGGCAGTAACGAATGCGTACAACAATGCTGATATACTTGCGGTGGAGTGCGATATAACCTCCACAAGCGAGGACGGCGAGTATATGAAAAATCTTATGAAGCAAATGCTTTATAATGATAACACAAAGCTCAGCCAGCATATTTCCGAGGAAGCATATTCAGCCCTGCAAACATATCTCGGCTATTGGGGCATGGATATCTCAGCCCTGGAGGTCTACAGACCATGGGCTGTTTCAAGCACTCTTGATACCCTGCTTATTCAGGATTCAGACTTTGACACGGAAAAGGGTCTTGATAACTTCCTTCTTACCACTGCCCACGCAGACGGCAAGGAGATATACGAAGTTGAGTCGGTGGATTTCCAGATGAATATGCTCATAAATTTCTCTGACGATATCTATGACCTTATGTTCAGAAGCTACGAGGGTGAAACCAAGGAGAGCCAAAAGCAGGCTCTTGAAGACCTCTATACCGCATGGAAGTCGGGAGATATCGAAACCTTCCTTGAGGAAGATAACGAGGAGGAGCTTGCAGGCTATACCGAGGAGGACAAAAAGATCGCCGAGGATTATAATAACCAAATGCTCTATGACAGAAACAAGAACATGGCAAAAGCTGCCGAGGATCTTATGTCTCAGGGCAAGAACGTGTTCTATGTTGTTGGTGCGGCACACTATGCAGGCGAGGGAGGAATAATCGACCTGCTTGAAAAAGACGGCTACACAGCCGAGCGTGTGCAGTATTGATGGATCTATAGATTTGTATAGGGGAAAGGGGTAAAAAATAAATGCCACATTCATCAGGGGGAGGCTCTCACAGCGGAGGGTCACACAGCGGCTCAGGCTTTTCCAGCTCTTCATCAAGTTCGGGAGGGTCGAGTGCTAAACACATAAAGCACACAAGCTTTCCTGGGGCAAGAAGATACGTATACTATGAAAACTATCGTCCTGTCTATGTCTATGCTGACTATGATATTCGCAAGGGGACCGCTTCAGGTAAGTTTTTCAGTATACTTGGCAGTGCTGTCAGCCTGCTCTTTGGTATCATGCTTCTTGCCATGTGCTATGATAAGCCACAAAAAATGGATACAAGTCCTTCTTATAGCTGTGAGATAGTGGACTGTGCAGGGGTAATTGACGATGCCGATATGGTGCAAAGCGCAATAGATGATTTCTATGACGAAACGGGTATACCTGTTGAGGTAATGACAGTGAACAACGAGGATTGGCAGGGAAGCTATTCAAAGCTAGAGGACTTTGCCTATGATATGTATGTGACGGAATTTGACGACGAGGAGCATTGGCTGGTGGTTTATTCTTTGACATAAAATAACCCCCTTTAGAGTTACACCATTTTATTATTTCATGTGTCTACTCTAAGGGGATTATATCAGGCGATGATACCGACAATATCATAACTGTAGATGTAGCAGACGATTTCAAAGATCTTATGCAGAAATATCTTACCGCCAACAGCCGTTATGATGTCAGCTCCGCTATAGCAGCGGCTTTTGATGAAACTACGCCAAACGTTATGGACGGTCATGTAGAGTGGCTGTTCGTGATATGGGGACTTCTCTTGTCAGGTATCGGGGCTTATGAGATATATCAGACGCTTATTACGAATAAAAAGGCTTACCGAAGCGCAGTGAAATGTGCAAATGATGCAAAAGAGGACACCTGCGAATACTGCGGAAATGTCTATGTTATCGGCACTTGTCATGAGTGCCCACACTGCGGAGCACCGCTCAGACCACATAACGTGGAAACAGAACAGCCTGTCGCAGATGCTGCAAAAAAATAAGAAAGGGGTAAATAATAAATGCCACATTCATCGGGAGGAGGCTCTCACGGAGGAGGATCACACGGAGGCTCGCATCACAGCAGCCATTCGCACGGAGGCTCAGGAAGAAGCTCACGCCACGTAAGAAGCACCTATTTCCCGGACGCAAGAAGATATGTATATTATGATCATCACAGACCTGTCTATGTCTATGCAGATTATGACATAACCGAAAAAAGAAGTCCTTTGAGATTTCTTATGCTGCTTTTCTATCTGCCGTTTATTTTATTCACATTTTCTATGTTTGCCGAGGCTTATCATCACCCTCATAAGCTTCCACAGAACTATGATTATAAAATAGTTGTGGAGGATAAAGCAAATGTCCTTGGCAACACCGCAGAGCTTAGGAACTCGCTGGTGGCATTTTATAACCGCACCGGTATCTCTCCTGCGGTCATAACAGTGGAAAATTCCGATTGGCAGGGGTATTATTCAGATCTTGAAAATTATGCCTATGATCTGTATGTGAACCACTTTGCGGACGAGAGCCATTGGCTCATAGTTTACTCTACCCCTGACGGCTATTCTTCCTCTGACGGCTATGAGGATTGGTATTGGGAGGATATGCAGGGCAATGATACAGATGATGTTCTGACAGGATCAGTAACGAACAGCTTCAATGACGAGCTGCAGAAAAATCTCACAGCGAGAACACGCTATACAGTGTCCTCGGCTATCAGCACATCATTTGACGACCTGACGCCTACCGTAATGAAGAGTAAAGTGAATTGGGCTATGCTATTTACTTCGATCGCCATTCTGGCCTTTGTGTGTCTGCACGCCTGCCTTATGATAGGCATAAATCCAAAGGCGAGAAAATATGCCAAAGCAAAGCCATGTTCTGACGCAGCTCAGGAAAAAGCCTGCGAATATTGCGGCTATACCTATGTCGTAGATACCTGTACAGAATGTCCTCATTGCGGAGCGCCTATCCCACCGGAGGATCAGCCTGGGGCACGATTTACTTGATAAAAAAAATCACCGCCTGAGAAGCTATTTCTCTCAGGCGGTTTTGTTTGTCATTTTTAGCCGTACATTTCAGTCTGCTCAGCGTAGCTGTAGATTATCTCGGAGTCAGGGTCAATGGCAACTCCCTTTGCGTGGAAAAGCTCTGTTATGGTAACGAACTCGTAGCCCTGTTCTTTGAGCGCAGGGATTATCTTATCAAGGGCTTCAACTGTCTGAACGTTTCCGTTCATATCGTGAAGCAGGATAATTCCCCCGTCCTTAGCCTGTGCAAGCACCTTTTCAACACGCTCCTCAACGCCTATGGCATTGTTATAGTCCTCTGCACCGTATCCGCATATAAACGGCATATCTATAACGTCAAACATTGTCTGGTTCACCGCAATATATGGCGGACGGAAAAACTGTGGACGTTCGCCAACAGCCTTTTCCACCTTGTCAGAGGTAAAGTTTATCTCCGCCTTTATTTCCTCTGCGGTCATTTTTGTCATGTCAGGGTGGCTCTGAGAGTGGTTTTCAATGTCACAGCCCATGTTGTAAGCACGCTTCATGATCTCTGCACTCTCGTCAGTGATGTTGTTTCCGATAACGAAAAACGAAGCCACAATGCCGTGTTCTTCAAGCTTGTCAAGCACAAGGGGAGTTGTGTCAGTGTTAGGGCCGTCATCAAAAGTGAGGGCTATCACTTTTCCGTAGTCAGACTTGTCACGAAGCTGTCTGCGCTTATTCTGTGAACTGCTGTCCTCAGCCTTTGAGCTTTCTTTTTCCAGACTACTGTTTTCACCAGTCCCACAGCCCGCTCCCATAGCAAGGCTGAAAGCCACAGCACCCATAAGAATAGTTTTAAGCACCTTTTTCATAAGATTTTCTCCTTTGTTTTTATTATCTCTATGATAGCATATTTCCACTTGATTTTCAATAGAATTTGATGATAAAGCAACAAAAAACGAGCGGTCAAAAACCGCCCGTCAAATGTCTTTTATTTTTCAGAATGTTTCTTGTCCTTGAAGAATTTTCTGTATATTGCCACTGTGATAACAGCATATATCGTTCCCGTTAGAACGCCTGCGATAACGTCGAATGGATAGTGTACACCAACATACAGCCGTGAGAATGCAATGAGTGTTGCCACTATAAGTGCAGGCACGCCATATTTTTTCGGCATCTCCATGAACATTACCACCGCCACTGCAAAGGAAGCTCCCGAATGTCCAGACGGGAACGAGTAGTCCGATTGTGCCCCTATTATCCTGTTAAGCCCCTCGACCACCTCGTAAGGTCTTGTTCTGGCAATAATGTTTTTGAGAATGATGTTGTTTATAAGAAAAGTCACCGCAAGGGAGCATGAACACACGATGCCTGTTGTTCTAGTCTTTTTCAGTATGAGAAGTAAAACGCATATGCCTATCCATAACGCACCTCCGTTTGCAAGATATGTTATGAACTTCATTATGGGGTCGAGCCACCCTGCACGCAGGTTGTCCTGTATCCATAACAGTATGTCGCCGTCTAGTTTAAGTAAGGTGTCTAACATTTATCCTCCTGCCATTTATGTAAATCTATCCCTTGAATATATTTACATCAAAACTGACAAGCCCGTCAAAAAACGAGCCTGTCCTTTGTGTATTAATGCTTTAGTTCATATTTTCGCAAATTAATATTATGATAAGTTCATTTTCGTGTATAAAAAGCTTAAAATCATGTGTCATACCCTTAACAAATTCAATTTGCATAGAAATTTGATTTCCAATTACAACTTAACAGGCTCTATCTTCCAGATGTTTTCTGCATAGTCCTTGATAGTTCTGTCAGAAGAGAACTTTCCTGCATTTGCAATGTTCAGCCAGCACTTCTTAGCGAATGCAAGCTTGTCCTTGTAGTCTGCGTTGACCTTGAGCTTTGCCTGAACATAGCTTTCAAGGTCGCCAAGAACATAGTAGTGATCAGGAACGTGCCAGCTTGCACCGTCAGTGAGCGCCTTGTAAAGCTCCTTGAAGCTGCCCTCCTCGTTGGACGGAACGCCGCCGTCTGAAAGACTGCCGTCAATAAGCTTGTCAAGAACACGCTTTATCTTGTCGTTTGAGAAAAGTATCTCCCTAGGGTCATACTTTGGCATTATCTCAGCCAGCTCCTCTACTCTTGCACCGAAGATGTAGTTGTTCTCCTCGCCTGCCTCCTGAACTATCTCAACGTTAGCTCCGTCATAAGTTCCCAGTGTAACAGCACCGTTGAGCATAAGCTTCATGTTGCCTGTACCGCTCGCTTCAGTGCCTGCCGTAGATATCTGCTCGGAAACATCAGCCGCAGTAACAAGCTTTTCCGCATAGGAAACGTTGTAATTCTGTACGAATACTACCTTGATAAGGTCTTTTGTGTCAGGGTCAGCGTTCACAAGCTTGCTTATCTCGCCAATAAGCTTGATGATAGCCTTTGCTCTGCGATATCCCGGTGCAGACTTAGCACCGAAAATAAATGTTGTCGGTGTGAAGTCCTTTATAGAGCCGTCCTTGATGCCATAGTAAATGTAAAGTATAGACAAAGCGTTAAGGAACTGCCTCTTGTATTCGTGCAGACGCTTGATCTGAATGTCAAAAATAGTGTTCGGGTCGATGTCAACACCGTCATGCTCCTTTACAAAAGCGGCAAGGCGGTTCTTCTGAGCCTCCTTAACAGCCATGAACTCGTTAAGAACAGCTTCATCATCAGCATATTTTTCAAGCTTTTTAAGCTCGTCCAAGTTCTTCACCCAGTCCGCATTGCCAAGAAGCTTTGTGATAAGTGCGGAAAGCTCAGGGTTGCAAAGTGCAAGCCAACGTCTTTGTGTGATACCATTGGTCTTGTTCTGAAATCTCTCAGGATAAAGCTCATACCAGTCTTTAAGAGCGTCCTTTTTCAGTATCTCAGTGTGGATAGCCGCAACACCGTTTATATAGCTTGAAACATAGATAGCCATAAACGCCATTTTTACCATGCCGTCGCCAACAGGAGAAAGCTTAGAGATATATTCTCTGTCCTTTTTGAGAGCGTACATATCCTTTATAAAACGCTCGTTTATCATAAGGATATATGTGTAGACCTCAGGCACTACCTTTTCCACAAGTCTGCAATCCCACTTTTCAAGAGCCTCAGCCATGATAGTGTGGTTTGTATAGTTAAAGACCTTGTGGGCGATCTCAAAAGCCTTGTCAAAGTCATAGCTATGCTCAGCACAAAGCTGTCTTATAAGCTCTGGCACAGCGATAACAGGGTGAGTATCGTTAAGCTGGATAGTAATATAGTCGCCAAGGTTGTCAAGAGTGCCGAACTTAGCCAAATGCTTTTTGAGAATATCCGTCACAGAAGCGGAGGAGAAGAAATATTCCTGTTTAAGTCTGAGTATCTTGCCCTCTTCACAGTTATCGTTAGGGTAAAGCACCTTAGAAATGTTCTCAGCGTCATTTTTAGCCTTTACGGCACCGTCATAGTTACCGCAGTCAAACTGAGCGAAGTCGAAATCCTCCACGCTCTCAGCCTGCCAAAGTCTGAGTGTGCCAACGTTCTTAGTGCCAAAGCCGATAACAGGCATATCATAAGGCACAGCATAAACAGTCTGGTCGCCGTATTTAACGACTACCTTGTCATTTTCGCATCTCTTAGACCAAGGGTCGCCGTACTTAGTCCAGTTGTCAGCCTCTTCCTTTTGGAAACCGTCAACTATCTTCTGCTTGAAAAGACCATACTTGTATCTTATTCCGTAGCCGTCCAAAGGCAGGTCATGAGCGGCGGCGGAATCGAGGAAGCAAGCGGCAAGTCTTCCAAGACCGCCGTTGCCCAGGGCAGCGTCCTCTATTTCTTCAAGGTCATTAAGACTTCTGCCGTGAGCCTTCAAAAGCTCGTCCACTTCGTCAGTGATACCAAGGCAAAGGAGATTGTTATAAACGGCTCTGCCCATAAGGAACTCCATAGAGAGATAGCAGGCTCTGCGGCTGTCAAGGTGAGCCTTTCTGCTGTTCTCCCAATCGCTGTCAATAAGCTCCATAACAGTAGCCGACAGGCTTTCGTGGAGCTGCCAAGGCAGAGCTTTTTCAACGCTCGTGCCAAACTTCTTTTTCAGGTCTTTATTAAGTTCGCTGTAAAACAGTTCTTTGTTCATTGGTTTTTATCCTTTCTGATATTTTATGTATTCTATTGCATTTTGTACTTTGTGATTATCCGCATAACGTATGGTAGGGGCGAACATAGTTCGCCCGTCGAAGAAACAAGCAACGATAACAACATGGCTCAATAACCATGAAAATTTTCCCACCGCACCGTAGGGGACGACGCCCTCGGCGTCCCGCACCCCTCGCCGTTTCGACTGCAATCTCATTTGTGTTATCCGCACAATGTTGCTCTGCACAAATTCTGGATAATTTAAACCTTGTCACTTCGAGTGGGACGTCGCATTTCTGGGAAACAGAAATTGAGCCGTTTCCCTACAATGTTTTGGCCAATTTTCTTCTGCCGCAAAATCGCTGTCGCTCTTTGCGGATCTACGTTGCGCTAAGGAATAAAAAAGCGGTGCAGGTTTATGCTTCGATGTTGGTTTTATTTGATGTTTGGGTTCTTTGTGCTTTTTGGATTTGTTCTGCACCGCTTAGTAGGCTTACGCCTATTGAGGCTCTGCCTCAAACTCCGCAGGGGCTTTGCCCCTTGACCCCACAAGCCCTCTAGCGTCGGGCTTGAGCCTGCGCTTTATTGCTCGCTACGCTCGGTGCTTGTGCACAACTCTGATAAGCTATGCACATTCCTCACTCCTCATTCCTCATTTATCCCTGCTCTATCTTCCATAAACCGCTGTTATCTTCGCCAATCTCTCCGCCAAAGTATCATCAAGCTTATCAAAGCTTTCCAATCTCCACTTCCAATTTGCTCCCACTGTTGACGGTGTATTCATTCTGGCTTTATCGTCAAGGCAAAGTATATCCTGCATTTGTGCGATAGCTGTATCACACACGCTGGACCAACAAAGTCTTACCATTGCCCAAGGCACGAACTCGTCTTTTGTAACTCCAAGATAGTCCTTGCAGTAGCTTCTGGTCTTTTCGTCACAGCTCTTTATCCAGCCAAGTATGGTTTCGTTATCGTGCGTACCTGTATAACAAATGCTGTTTGTGGTCTTAAAATTGTGGGGCAGATAGCCATTTGTGTTGTCAGAATCAAAGCCGAACTCCAGCACCTTCATGCCAGGATATCCGCTTGCGTTGAGCATTTTTACAACGTGTTTTGTAAGGAAGCCCAAGTCCTCTGCGATTATCTTCACGTCCCCAAGCTGTTTTCTCACTTCTTTGAAAAGCCTCATGTCAGGACCTTTTCTCCACTTGCCCTTTTTTGCATTCTTTGCACCGTATGGTATGCAGTAATAGCTTTCAAAGCCCCTGAAATGGTCTATTCTCACCACGTCATAGGTGTCAGAAGCCGCCTTTATACGCTCTACCCACCAGCGGAATTTATCTCTCGCTATGTATTCCCAGTTGTAAAGAGGATTGCCCCAAAGCTGACCGTCTGCCGTGAATGCGTCAGGTGGACATCCTGCCACCTCAACAGGCTTTTTCTCCTTGTCAAGGCTGAAATACTGCGGTGTACTCCACACCTCAACACTGTCATATGCCACATATATGGGGATATCGCCTATTATCTCGATGCCCTTTTCGTTGGCATAAGCCTTTAGCTCTTTCCACTGCTGGAAGTATTTATACTGCACAAAGCACCAGAAGTCTATATCATTTGCATATTCTTTTCTTGCACTTTTTATCGCCTTAGGCTTGTACATTTTCAGCGGTTCGTCCCATTCATACCAAGCCTTGCCCTTGTTGGCAAATTTCAGCGACATAAACAAAGCGTAATCGTATATCCAGTCTTTATTTTCCACCACGAATTTTGAGTATGCCTTTTCAGGCTTCTTGCGAAAACGCTTGTGTGCCGTCCTCAGCACCTTGAAAATGACCTCGTATATCTTGCCGTAGTCAACAGACCCTTTGTCATCGCCCCACTCAATATCCTTGTATTCCGCAGGTTTCAGATAACCCTCTTTCTCCAGAGCTTCAAGGTCTATAAAGTATGGATTTCCAGCGTGAACAGAAAAGCTCTGATATGGCGAATCACCATAGCTTGTAGGAGATATAGGAAGTATCTGCCAACATTTTTGGTGAGCCTTTTCAAGAAAATCCACAAAAGCATAAGCCTCCTTGCCAAGCTTGCCGATACCATAATCGTTAGGCAGAGAGGATATGTGCATTAAAATACCGGACTTACGCATAAAAATGCTCCTTTCATGTCAAAACCGCACCCATGTGAAAATTTCAGTGCAGTCACATATAATACATCATTATGATTATACTACTTTTCAGCCATTTTTGCAATAGAAAAACCGCCATATATTTCATTTTAGAAATAATTTCTCTAAACAGAAAAATCCCGAGGACGCAAACCCTCGGGATGATCTTTTATTCATGTGTTATCATCATAAGCACCGCAAAGTAGTGGAAAACACTTCCCGCAATGGTGAACAAATGCCATATTGAGTGAAAATATTTCTTGCTCTTTTTAACATAGAAAATAACGCCCACAGTGTAGAAAAGTCCGCCTATAAGAATAAACCACAAGGACAGAGGATAAACCTTTTCTATCATAGGCTTGACGGCGATTATAACTACCCAGCCCATTGCGATATAGCATACAACAGAAGGCTTGCGGAACTTTTCAAGGTCAATGGAGTTCAGCACAATGCCAAGAATAGCCGCACCCCAAACGATTCCGAAAAGAACCCAGCCAAACGCACCTCTCAAAGGCACAAGGGTGATAGGGGTGTAGGTGCCTGCGATGAGGAAGAAAATGGTGTTGTGATCCATTATCCTGAAAAACTTTTTGGCTTTTGGATTGGTGATAGCGTGATAAAGGGTTGACATGGTGTAAAGTATGATAAGAGAAGCTCCGAAAATAGCGGAGCTTACAACGCCCCAAGCGTTGGAGTAAATGGCAGCGAGAACGATAAGAACGGCAGTGCCGGCAATGGATAGCAGACCGCCTGCACCGTGTGAAACGGAGTTGAAGATCTCCTCGCCGAGGGTGTATCTTTTGGTTAGATCCTGAGATTGGATCTCAACAGGTTTTGACATAGTATCATTTCCTTTCCGATAGGACCGAGAATTTGCATATAAGTTTTATTACTATAGTATAGTAACATTTTTTTAGACACTTGTCAAGTTTAAATACAGGTGTAAAAAGTGAGGAGTGAGGAATTAGGAATTAGGAATGAGGAATGAGGAGTGAGGAATGATGAGTGAGGAGTGAGGAATGGGCAAAGCTGACCAGAGTTGTGCCCCAACACCGAGCGAAGCGAGCAAAAGGTCCAGGGGCACGCCCCTGGTCAGGGTCAAGGGGTGAAACCCATTGTGGGGGTCTGGGGGCAAAGCCCCTAGCGGAGCTTGAGGCAGAGCCTCAATAGGCGTAAGCCTACTAAGCGGTGCAGAACAAATCCAAAAAGCACATAGAACCCAAACATCAAATAAAACCAACATCGAAGCATAAACCTGCACCGCTTTTCTATCCCTTAGCACAACGTAAATCCGCAAAGAGCGAAGCGATTTTGCGGCACAGCAAACTCGCCCGAATAATCCGTAGGGGCGAACATCGTTCGCCCGCATGGTATGCAACCAGTACCATGTAAACAAAATACCCCCAATAACTTAAATCAAAAAAATTTTCAAACCCCCCTTGACAAAACATGAATATATGATATAATAAACATATGAACAGTTATTCATATGATGAATTGAAATGACCCATATCGAATATACTAAAACAATAATAAGAAAAGGAGAGCGAAAATAAATGAGCGAGAATACAGTAAAGCATGAGCATAAACAGTGCGGAGGAAAGAATATAGAGAAAATGGAGGAAATAGGGAAAACAATGCCCGTTGAGGAGGAGATATATGACGTGGCAGAGCTTTTCAAAGTCCTTGGCGACCAAACAAGAGTGAAAATACTCTTTACCCTTATAAAGGACGAAATGTGCGTGTGCGATATCGCAGAGCTGTTGGAAATGTCACAGTCAGCTATCTCGCATCAGCTGAGAGTGCTAAAGCAGGCCAGACTTGTGAAGTATAGACGTGAGGGAAAAACAGTCTATTATTCAGTTTCCGATGAACACGTCGCTGTCATACTCAATATGGGTATCGAGCATATCAGCGAGTAAAGAAGTGATCTGATCTTTGTAGTATAGGAGAATGTGAAATGAGTAAAATGACTTTGCTTCTTAAGGAACTCGATTGTCCTCATTGTGCGGAAAAGATCGAGAAACGTGTGGGCGAGCTTTCAGGCGTTAAAAGCTCTAACCTTGACTTTATCAATAAAAAGCTCACAGTTGATTTTGACGGCGATAAAAACGCCCTCTTTACCCAGATAGAAAACGTCGTCCATAAGCTTGAACCTGACGTTAGCGTGAAAGAGCTTGGCAATTGCGCTGAGAAAACTCTCTATCTGAAGCTGGAGGATCTCGATTGCCCTAACTGCGGTGAAAAGATAGCAAACCGTGTGGGTGAGCTTGCAGGCGTTATTTCATCAAACGTTGATTTTATCAGCAAAAAACTTACTGTCAAAACAGACGGCTCTAACCTTGACCTGCGTATCATGATAGAAGATACCGTCCATCAGCTTGAGCCTGATGTTACTGTTAAGGATTATGGTGCTCAGACAGCAGAGGAAGAGCCTGTGAATGACCATAAGGGCGAGATAGTCAAGCTTTCTGTGGCTATCGTGTTCTTTATCGCATCAATGCTTTTGGATAAGCTTGGAAGCGGCACTGTATGTGAGTATCTCAGTGCAGGCCTTGCAATAGTTGCTTACCTTATCGCAGGTCTTGACGTTGTTATCGCCGCTGTAAGAAACCTTGTTAAAGGCGAGGCTTTTGACGAGTCACTGCTCATGACTATCGCAACAGTTGGCGCATTTGCACTTAAAGACTTCCGTGAGGGTGCAGCCGTTATGCTGTTCTTCCAGGTGGGCGAGCTTTTCCAGACTATCGCAGTAGAGAAGTCAAGAAAATCTATCACAAAGCTTATGGAGCTTAAGCCTGAGTCTGTAACAGTAATGAGAAACGGCAAAACATACGAGCTTCCTCCTGAGGATATCCTCAAAGACGAGATAATTGCCGTAAAAACAGGCGAGAGAATACCTCTTGACGGTATCGTAACAGAAGGCGAATCAGAGCTTGATACATCAGCACTTACCGGTGAGTTTCTTCCGGTCGAGGTCAAAGCAGGGGACAGCGTCCTCAGTGGCTCAACAAACCTGAGAGGACTTCTCAAAGTTCGGGTCACAAATACCTTCCACGAGTCTGCAGTGTCTAAAATTCTCGATATGGTGCAAAACTCCAGCGAAAGAAAAGCCAAGACCGAAAAGTTCATCACACGTTTTGCAAGAGTTTATACCCCTGCGGTAGTAATTGCTGCACTTGCACTGGTGTTTATACCAAGCTTCATTCTGGGCTTTGACCAGTTCTCAAAATGGCTCTATAGAGGACTTCTGTTCCTGGTGATATCCTGCCCATGCGCACTTGTTATCTCAGTGCCTCTCTCGTTCTTCGCAGGAATAGGCGGAGCTTCTAAAAAGGGAATACTTATAAAGGGTGCAAAGAACCTCGAAACAATGGCACAGTGTAAGACGCTCGCCGTTGATAAAACAGGAACTCTCACAAAGGGCAAGTTCACTGTCCTCAGCGTAAACCCACAGGGCGTTTCACAGGATATCCTCCTTGAAGCCGCCGCATATGCAGAAAGTATGTCAACTCACCCTATCGGTATCTCCATAGTGCAGAGATACGGCAAGGAAATAGACGGTGCAAGACTTTCTGATGTTGAAGAGATTGCAGGAAACGGTGTAAGAGCAAAGCTTGACGGCAAGGAGATACTTTGCGGAAAGAAAGCGCTTCTTGAAACAAACGGCATTGCAGCACAAAGCTCAGAAGACTCCGCAACGGCAGTTTATGTTGCCCTTGACGGCAAGTTCATAGGCGAGATACTTCTCGGTGACGAGATAAAAGAAACCTCCGCCACAGCCGTTTCAAGACTTAGAGATCTTGGGGTCGAAACTGTCCTCCTCACAGGCGATAAGAAAGATACCGCCGAAAAGGTGGCAAAGAAAGTGGGCATAAAAACATTCTTCAGCGAGCTTCTCCCTGAAAACAAGGTTGAAAAGGTCGAACAGCTTATAAAAGACCCCGACCGCAGACTTGTTGCATTCGCAGGGGACGGAATAAATGACGCACCTGTTATCGCAAGAGCCGATATCGGTATCGCAATGGGTGGCTTAGGCTCAGATATCGCCATTGAAGCCGCAGACGTTGTGCTTATGAACGACGATCCGTCAAGCATAGCAGACGCAGTAAAGATATCCCGAAAGACTATGACAATAGTAAGAGAGAATATAATTTTTGCCCTTGGAGTAAAAGCCCTTGTGCTTATATTCGGTGCATTGGGACTTGCAGGAATGTGGCTTGCGGTTTTCGCAGACGTTGGCGTAGCCGTAATAGCTATCCTCAATGCCCTAAGAAGCAGCAGAATAAAATAAAAAACTATGTTAAGGCAACACCGCACAAAGCCCGCCTGACGGCTTTGCACGGTTTTGCCTTAAAGGCGGACGCTGGAAAAAGCTCCGCCTTTTTTCTGTCATTGACAATAAGCCTGATATGTACTATAATATTGGTATTGTAAAAATGAACGGAGGTGCAGTCAGGTGGCTAATAAAGACAGACAACAAAACTACACAAACGATAATAAGCCTCAGGACTACTATGAACAGGAATATCAGCGACAGCTTGACGAGTTCAACCGCATAAGCGGTGCGGGCGGACAGCGTGTTCAGCAAATAGACGAGGGCGTGAACGACTTTGACGATTACTATGACGCTGGCTACCCTGATGATCGTACACAGGGTACAGCTCAGCCATACGGGCAGGGAAGCCGTTCATCATCAGATTACGCAGGCTCATACAGAGAAAGCACTCCAAGACGGCAGACACAGAGCAGACAAACGTCACGTCCACAGAACGGACAAAGCAAGCAGAGAGGTTCAGGCAAGTCAGCAAAAAGCAACAAGACCTCAGCCCAAAGACGAAATAATGACCTGCAATTTGGCAAAAACAATAAAAGCCGTAATGGTCAGACGAACAAAAAAGGTAAAAACAAAGTGGAAAATAAAAAAAGACACCCTATAAAAACCTTTTTCAAGGTGCTTATCATCATACTTTTGGTGGTTTTCATATTGGCGAACGTGCTTATATGGCGATACATAGGCATGGTGAACAAGGTGGAAAGAGGTCAGCGAATGAACACAGATGCTTCCATGAACAGCTCTGATGTACGAAATATCCTGCTTATAGGCTCTGATACAAGAAACGCTGACGAGCGTGGCAGAACAGACTCTATGATACTTCTCTCCATTAACAGCACCACAAAAGAGATAACAATGACCTCTTTCATGCGTGATATGTATGTGAATATCAAGGGCATTGACGCTGACGGAAATGATATAGACACATGGTCAAAGCTCAATGCGGCGTATGTTTACGGCGGTGCAGAGCTTCTTATGGATACCATAGAGTATAATTTTGATATTGCCGTTGACGATTATGTTTATATCGACTTTCTGTCATTCGTTGATATCGTTGACGCAGTTGGCGGTATCGAGCTTGACATTTCCGACGAAGAAGCCGAGGGCATGAAGCCTCCAATGGCAGAGCAAAATAAGCTTCTTGGCAATAAAAAGGGTACAGACTATCTTGATAAGGGCGGAAAGAAGCTCCATGTAAACGGCAATCAGGCACTTGCCTATGCAAGACTTAGATATGTTGGCAACGCAGATTTCGAGCGAACAGAACGCCAGAGAACAGTTATCACAAAGATAATCGAAAAGGCGAAAAGCTCAGATCCGCTGACTATAGACAAGTTCGCAAAAGCATCAATGTCACATCTTACAACCAATATGTCCCAGACACAGCTTTTTGCTCTTACCTATAAGGCGATATTCTCCATGAATTACGAGATAAAGTCCATGAGAATACCTGATGATGATTCCTATTCATATGGCACATCATCTGACGGTCAATCAATTCTCGAAGTGGATTTTGAAGCCTGCAAAGCACTTCTCAGAAAAGAGATATATAACCAGTAAAAAAAGAAAAGCTCTGCTTCGGCAGGGCTTTTTTTGTATAGCAAAAAAATATATTAAAAACGCACAAATCATGTAGGGGAGCGGCGCAATTTCTGCTTTGCAGAAATACGACGTCCCGCTTTCGATGCTTTGTTTATGCACGCATTTTCAATATCCGCACATATTCATGCACCAAAAAACGGCGTACCCAAAAGTGGGATAACGCCGTTTATATTCTTACTATTGTTCAGGTGTCGGTTCAGGCTCAGGCTCAGGAGCAGGCGGATCAGTTTCCGTAACAGGCTCCGTTACTGTTTCTGTAGCAGTTTCCGTGTTCGTTGACACCTCAGTGGTTTCACTTGGCTGTGTCAAAGATGGAGTAGTTTCAGTTGCTTTTTTCGTTTCTGTTGAAACCGAAGTTGTTGTGGTGGTCTTTGAAGTTGTGGTCGTGGTGATGTAGCTTGTGGTGGTCGTAGTTGTGGTGGTCTCTTCCTCTGATGAGTCCTCCTCCACAGGTGCGTCACCGAATGCTATAACGCCCCATTTTCCAGACTTCATTACCCACGCCTTGCCGTTGTGAGCAGGTCTTGCCTGATCGAACTCGCCTGGCTTTACGATACAGTTGCCGTCTATGTCATAATAACCATATGATGAATCTATGGATACCGGCAGATAATCGTCAGTGAAAAGATAAGGATGAACAGCCATCTCGTCATCTATCACCTTTCCGCAATAGGCACTCATGTCACCGTCGCACTTAAAGTCGATTATAGTCTTGCCGTCAGAACCAACATATCCCCACTTGCCTTCATCGTTCTCAAAGGCGATGCAGGTAAGTCCTGCGCCTTTGTATGCAGGGGCATAGAAATCAGTGTACTGCATATCAAGTATAAGCTTGTCCTTTTTAGCAAGCCCGTAAAGCGGTTCGCTCACAGGAGAAATGTCATAAAAACCATTGTCAGACTTCTTCACGTCAGCTTCACATACCACAACAGCCTTTTTGCCAGTGTATTCTTCGCCCTGTTCTTCGTCAGCGTCCTTTACATAGATCTTTTCCTCATTGCTGTTCCAGTAATATTTCGGTGAGCTGTCATGATGTTCCGCCGCATAGTATACTACCTGATTTGAGCTGTCGATACTGCAATACTCATACTCATCATTCTTTTCATTTATAATATTGAAAAGCGTGACCTCTCCGCACCAGCAGGTGTAGTAATCGTCATATTCCGCAGGCACTACCATGTTTCCGCTGTAGTCTATAATGCCATATTTGCCATTCTGTCTGATAACAGAATAGTTGGCATAAGCTGTGTTCTTTTCGTTGTTAGGGTCGACCTGACTTCCGTCAAAAGAAATGATATTATCGGCGTTTATAGTTGGCTCTATGAGCCAGCGATAAGCTTGTTTCTGTTCTGAATTTGAGTCAGCCGTATAGGAATAACCACCAGGGGCAACGTCGTCATCAGCACCCTTTTCCCAAGGCATGGCACAGCCTGTGAGCATAGCACCTGCAACAACGGCTGTCAGAGCAGAACAAAAAATCTTGTTCATAAGTTTCCTCCTATCATTTTCTGCTTCTTCCTTATCACCCATTATCTGTATTTTTTTATCTTTTCAGGGCAATATCTACACATACGATTATTATATACTATAACCCCTTTTATGTCAATAGCACAACTTACAAACAGCACCGCAAAGCTGCAAGGATTTTCAGCGATTTTAACACGAAAATCCCCGAAAAATCGTCGTTTAAAGCTTAAAAGGGACTGCCACCCTGCAAGCGTCAGTCCCCCATATCTGCATGATTATTTTATGAGCTTCTCCGTCCATTTATGCGCACACATACATCTGCATACAAAAAAAATAAAGGGTCAAAACAAATTGACCCTTTAAATACCTATTAAAGCGATTTTAGACGGATTCGCAACCCCTATTAAAAGAATAAATCTTTCTAATTCTATTATACCACATTATATGTAAATGTCAATAGTAAAGTGTCAGAAATTTTCCTGATTATTCTTCCTCTTCAACCGGCATATTCTCCCAGTTGTGGTAAACGTTCTGAACGTCGTCATCGTCCTCAAGATGCTCAAGAAGCAGACCCATCTTCTTGATAGCGTCCTCGTCTTCGATAGTTGTGTAGTTTGAAGGAACTTTCTCAGCCTCAGCAGAAAGTACCTTGTAACCCATTCCCTCAAGAGCTTCTCTTACAGAAGAAACCTGATTAGGGTCGCATGATATCTCGATAACATCGTCATCAACGTTGAAATCGTCAGCGCCTGCTTCAAAGCAGTCCTCCATTATCTTGTCCTCGTCAGCACCGTTGTTCTCCATAACAACAGTACCAACATCAGAGAACATGAAAGATACACAGCCTGATGTACCCATGTTTCCGCCGAACTTGTCGAAGAAGTGACGGATATCGCCTGCTGTTCTGTTCTTGTTGTCTGTAAGGCACTCAACGATAACAGCAACACCGCTTGGACCGTAGCCCTCGTATACCATTGACTCGTAGCTGTTCTTGTCGCCGTCGCCTGCTGCCTTTTTGATAATTCTATCGATATTATCGTTAGGCACGTTGTTTGACTTAGCCTTTGCGATAAGATCTCTCAGCTTTGCGTTACCTGCAGGATCAGCACCGCCCTGCTTAACTACAACAGCGATCTCTCTGCCTATCTTTGTAAATATCTTAGCTCTTGCAGCGTCTGTTGCACCCTTTTTTCTTTTAATGTTTTCCCATTTTGAATGACCTGACATTTGATTCACTCCTTGATGTAATATTATTCATTGATGCTGCCCACAGACCATGCTGCCTCGAACAGTTCACCTATACGTTCCTCACGCCCCGTGAGATATAAAAAACCGAAAAGACATTCCAAACCTGTCGCCATGCGGTATTCCCCCACAGTGGAATGTTTCGGAGCATTTATGCCCTTTGCATTTCTGCCCCTTTTGAAAATATCCATTTCCTGTTCGTTAAGCAGCCCCTCGTCAAGCCACTTGCGAACAGCCTTTGCCTGATACTCCGCACACACCCTCTCAACCGTGAGCTTGTGCAGCTTGTCCGCAGGCATATTAGCTTCAAGGATAAGCTTTTCTCTTACCCTTATCTCGTAAACGCCGTCCCCGATAAAAGCCAGTGCCAGAGGGGAGTATTGCATGGCGTCCATATCAGAAAGCTTTCCCGTGACGCTCCCTCCTATCTGAGATATTCAAACTCAAAGTCGAATATAGAAACAGTGTCGCCCTCTTCGATACCCATTTCTTCCAGCTTGTCGATTATGCCGCTGGTCCTGAGTACGTTCTGGAAATACTGGAGGGAAGAGTAGTCGTCCATATTAGCCGTCCTGAGTATGTCAAGAAGCCAATCTGCTTCCACGAAATAAACGCCGTCCTCCACAGTAACACGGAAGTCTTTCTTTGAGATGAGCTTATCGTCAAGCTCCTCCTGAGTGAGCGGCTGAGCTTCAAACTGCTTAACAGGCGGCAAAACAGAAAGTCGCTCCCATACGCCATACATAAGCTCTTTTGTACCCTTTGTGGTAGCGGCAGAGATCTCATAGAACAGAAGTCCCTGATCCTCAACATAGTTTCTCAGTCTTTCTACCTGCTCAGGGGTAGCCATATCGCTCTTGTTTGCGGCAACTATCTGCGGAGCTTCCGCAAGCTCCATTGAGAAGTTTTCAAGCTCGTGATTTATCGCCTTGAAATCCTCAATAGGATCTCTGCCCTCGCTGCCTGAAACGTCGATAACGTGAACGATAAGTCTGCACCTTTCAACGTGTCTGAGAAATTCGTGACCAAGACCGACGCCCTCGCTCGCACCCTCGATAAGACCTGGAATATCTGCCATAACAAAAGATTTTCCCTCTTCTATCTTAACAACGCCAAGCACAGGCGTCAGGGTAGTGAAGTGATAGTTGGCTATCTTTGGCTTTGCCGCTGAAACAACAGAAATGAGCGTGGATTTTCCCACATTCGGGAAGCCCACAAGTCCCACGTCTGCAATAAGCTTGAGCTCAAGCATGACCTCATATTCGTCACCACGGAAACCAGGCTTTGCAAACTTCGGTATCTGCCTTGTGGAAGTGGCAAAATGAGCGTTTCCACGCCCGCCCTTGCCTCCGTGAGCGATAACAGCAGGCTCATCGGTAGAAAGGTCGGCAAGTATCCTGCCGCTCTTTATCTCTCTAACCACAGTGCCTCTAGGAACTTTGACAACAAGGTCGGGAGCATTCCTGCCTGAGCAGTTTTTGGCGCCGCCGTTCTGTCCCTTTTCGGCAACATATTTTCTCTTATATCTGAAATCTATAAGGTTTGAGATATTGTCGTCAACAACGAAAACAATATCTCCGCCCTTACCGCCGTCACCGCCGTCCGGACCGCCTGCCGCAACGTATTTCTCACGGTGGAATGAAACTGCACCGTCACCGCCGTCACCGGCTTTTATATAGATCTTCGCCTGATCGACAAACATGATCAAACCTCCTTATAAATGATATTATGCGTAAATTTAGTTGTCATTAACCAACAAAAGACCCCAAGCCTAAGGCTCAGGGTCATATGTTACAAAATTAAGCCTTGGGATAAACCGAAACCTTCTTGCGGTCTCTACCGAGTCTTTCAAATCTTACAACACCATCGCTTGTTGCGAACAGAGTATCGTCAGAACCCTTCTTAACGTTCTCGCCTGGGTGAATGTGAGTACCTCTCTGACGAACGAGGATGTTACCAGCCAGTACGAACTGACCGTCAGCTCTCTTTACGCCAAGTCTCTTTGACTCAGAATCACGTCCGTTCTTTGTAGAACCCATTCCCTTTTTATGAGCGAAAAACTGCATTGAAATCTTAATCATCTAAATTACACCTCCATAAAATGTAATCCGTCCGATCAGTTATCTCTGACCGTGACTTTGATCCTGCCTGAAAATTCCTCAGCTAGGAAATATAAATGAGTGAGAAGCCCTAAAAGTAGCTTGTCCCCCTCCTCTGAGCTGTCATTTTCAAGCCTTAATATTATTTCGTTTTCTTCCACTGCGACATCAGCCTTTATCTTAAAAGCCTCAGTGACAGTGTTAGCCGTCAACATTACAGCAGACGATACGCTTGCACAGCATACGTCCTCGCCATAATCTGCATAACCTGCGTGACCCGTTATACGAAATCCCACAAGTCTGTCATGCTCATTTCTGAAAAAATCAGCACAGATCATTATGCGTTGATAGCTTCGATCATAACCTTAGTGTAAGGCTGTCTGTGACCGATCTTGGTCTTTTCGCCCTTCTTTGGCTTGTAAGTGAATACAGTCACCTTCTTGGACTTGCCGTTCTTGATGACCTTAGCTGTTACGGAAGCGCCGTCAACATATGGAGCACCAACCTTGATACCGTCGTCAGCGCCAACTACCATTACCTTATCGAAAGTAACAGCGTCCTCAGCGTTTACGTCCAGCTTTTCTACGAAAACCTCATCACCAGGCTTAACCTGATACTGCTTTCCGCCTGTTTCAATTACTGCGTACATTACGAATGCACCTACCTTTAAATAAACTCGCTACGCATGGTGGTCTGCAAATACAAACACTTATGACCGTGAATATGCGGCTTTAATATCATAACATATCCGCCCCAAAAAGTCAAGCACAGCTCTGTTTCCGCTTGAAAATTTACAGAAATTTAACTTTTAAAAGCTCCTTTCCTATCCATTGTTGTCCCACAGTAAACATTTCTCCTTAAACCTATTGTAAACCCGCAAAAAATATGCTATAATAAGTGTGTATACATTATATAATATTACGAAAGAGGTCGAAGAACAATGACAAATTCTTATGAAAGCCCGTTTTGTACCAGATATGCAAGCAAGGAAATGCAGTTTATTTTCTCTGCTGACAAGAAGTTTACTACTTGGAGAAAGCTGTGGGTAGCCCTTGCCCGTGCTGAAATGAAGCTCGGTCTTAATGTTACTCAGGAGCAGGTAGACGAGCTTGAAGCTAACATTGATAATATAGATTATGCCGCTGCCGCTGAGCGTGAAAAGCTTGTTCGTCATGACGTTATGTCACACGTTTATGCTTATGGCCTTGTTTGTCCAAAGGCAGCAGGTATCATTCACCTTGGCGCAACTTCATGCTATGTAGGCGATAACACAGACGTTATCATCATGAGAGATGCACTTAAGGTCGTAAAGAGAAAGCTTGTCAAGGTTATCGACCAGCTTGCAAAGTTTGCCGATAAGTATAAGGCTATGCCTTGCCTTGCTTATACTCACCTTCAGCCTGCACAGCTCACAACAGTGGGCAAAAGAGCTACTCTTTGGTGCAACGAGCTTCTTATGGATCTTGAAGATCTGGATTTCAGACTTGCTAACCTCAAGCTCCTTGGTTCAAAGGGAACTACAGGCACTCAGGCTTCATTTATGGAGCTTTTCCACGGTGATACTGATAAGGTAAAAGAGCTTGAAAAAATGATAGCCGAGGAAATGGGCTTTGACGCTGTCGTTCCAGTTTCAGGTCAGACCTATTCAAGAAAAATGGATTATCAGGTATGCTCAGTTCTCGCCGGTATCGCTCAGTCTGCTATGAAGTTCTCAAACGATATAAGAATTTTGCAGTCATTCAAGGAGATAGAAGAGCCGTTCGAGAAAAATCAGATAGGCTCTTCCGCTATGGCATATAAGAGAAATCCAATGAGAGATGAGAGAATAACATCACTTGCCAGATACGTTATCTGCGACGTTCTCAACCCTGCATTCACAGCAGGTACACAGTGGTTTGAGAGAACTCTCGACGACTCTGCAAACAAGAGAATTTCCGTTGCCGAAGCTTTCCTTGGTGTTGACGCTATACTTAATATCATGCTCAATGTTACAGATCCTGATAACGGCTTGGTAGTATATGACAAGATCATCAGAAGAAGAGTTATGGCAGAGCTTCCTTTCATGGCTACCGAGAACATTATGATGGACGCTGTAGAAAAGGGCGGAAACAGACAGGAACTTCACGAAAGAATAAGAGAGTATTCAATGGTAGCAGGCGCAAGAGTTAAGAAAGAGGGACTTGACAATAACCTCTGCGAGCTTATCCTTAACGACCCTATGTTCATGATAACAAAGGAAGAAATGGATAAGATAATGAAGCCTGAAAACTTTATCGGCAGATGCCCACAGCAGGTGGACGAGTTTATCGAAAATTGCGTAAAGCCTGTTGTCGAAGCAAACGGCGTGTCTGACGATGTTGCAGAAATAAACGTATAATATCAAAGGATAAAAAATATTTTTCAGCGGGCTGATAGGTCTTTTCAGATCGTCAAGCCCCTGAATTTTATCTGATAAACATCATGAAGAAAAGCCAAAAAGGGGAGAAAATGTGAGAAACGGTGATAAAAATGGAACTTGAACAATATAAAAGCAGTGCCTTTGAAATTTTTGACAGACTTCTCAGAGCCATGAGAAGCCCTGAGGGCTACGTTCATCCTCAATCCCTTTTGTGCTGTATAGGCTCTCTTGCAGGCTATTCCTGTCAGCAGGACGTGAGAAAGCTTTTCATGACAGAGGGAGTTCAAGAGGAGGACGTTTTCACAGTGTTCACTGATAAGTCGGGCAGAAAGTATTTCTACGGCGATATCATTGACGAAAAGCTTGTGGGCAATAACTACTCAGTGTGGTCTTTTACCGCAGGAGTGCTTCAAAAATATAACGAGCCTTTTACGGACGTTGGGGAAATGCTCCGCTACACTGCGGCAAACGCAGGGGGCGCAAGCTTTGGCAAAATAAGAAATTGTACCACAGGCGAAACTGTCCAAAGCTATATAAAGCTTCTTTGGCAACCGCTTCTGCCTATAGCACAGAAGTCAGCAGGCAGGGGAGAGCTTCACATAGTTTTCGGACTTTGCATACAAAAAGCCATGATGACCTGCAAAAGCGCAGTTTCGCTTTCAGAGTGTGCAAGAATAGTAATGGAAAGCGCTTTGACAGGGGCAAGGGTGGACTTCAAGGACTTGTAAGGTAAACAAAATAAAAAAAATAGGGAGAAACTTAATATGAAAAATAGCAGAAAAAAAGCCGTACTGCTGGCAGTATTGCTGTCAGTGTCACTTTGCGCCTGCGGACCTGTTGAGGAAGCCGCAGACAGCGTTTCAGAAACGAAAGATACTACTACTGCGGAAGCGGTGTCAGATACGCCCGACAGTGTGGAGGAAAGTTCGCAGACGGATGACAGTTCGCAGGTGGAAATAATTCGTGACCCTGAGCTTGTTTGTGACCTTAGCGAAATACCATATACAGCCAAATGCACCGTAGAGGGCAATTTTGGTGCAGAGGCAATGCTTTCTGATTATTATGGTATAAACGCAATGATAAATTCTGACGAGCCGCTCCTTAGTATACCTGTCAAGTATACTGACGCTGATTTCGGGGGTGGGGTCATTCGTTTTGAGTTTAGCGACAAAATAAGCGACGAGCAGAAAGCTAGTGCAGTTATAATGCAGTTTGACGAGGATAGCACGTTCACGAAACTTGAAAGTTTCGTTGACGAAAATGGCATTTCTGCGAATATCACCACGGGTGGCGTTTACATGGTCATAGACAGCTATGTTTATGATATGTTTAACGGAGAGTCGGTGGATATAGACCGTTATGATATTGAAAACGGTTTGACCATAGAACTTTCGGATTTTTCTGCCGCTTTAGAGTTGCCTGAGATAGGTGGATTTTCTGCCGCAAAGTTGGAAAAGCATGAGATAACCACAGATGATTTTGACGGCACGAGAGATGTGAAGATCGTCTATGCAAATCTTATTGACGGCAAAGTGGACGAAAAATATGACGGGTTAAATCTGTCATTGTCTTATTATCAGCGGCTTGACAAGACCACGGTCGATGATATGCTAGATATGTATGCAAAGTCGGCTGATATCAGCTCTGATGATAATGTTTGGCTTGATTATCGGGGACTTGACCTTGGCAATGGCAAGCGTGGCTGTGTTATTGCGGCTCTGGGTGAGGATCAAAGTGTGAACGTTCAGGGCATATATGAGTTTTCTGACAGTGAATATATACAATATAATGTGGTGATACCACTAAAGTATGTTTCAATGGGAGAAGATATTTTCGATTCAGCTATGAGTTTTCGCTATGCAGAATAAACGCATTTATAATGTTGAGGCGGTCTTAGGAGGCTGCTGTTTTAAACGCTTTTTGAAAAGCTTTTTATATTGGTAAAAATTTTGCGGTCGTTACCGCATTGAAAGGATTTGATTTGATTGAAGATCGAAACACAATGTTTACACGAGGGCTATACGCCTAAAAACGGAGAGCCGAGAGTAGTGCCTATCGTACAAAGTACAACCTATGTCTATGACTCATCAAGAGAGATAGCCGAGGTCTTTGACGACCCCACCAAGAGCCTTATCTACTCACGCTTTGAAAACCCTACCACAGACGCAGTTGAGAAGAAGATAGCCGCTCTCGAGGGCGGTGCAGCCGCAATGTGTACATCAAGCGGACAGGCTGCCACACTTTGCTCTATCCTGAACATCTGTCAGGCAGGGGACAGCTTTATAGCTTCCACTTCTATCTATGGCGGCACCATAAACCTTTTCAGCATAACAATGAAAAGACTTGGCATAGAGTGTATCTTTGTTGACCCAGACGCTACAGATGATGAGATACAGGCGGCATTCAAGGATAATACAAAGCTTGTTTTCGGTGAAACTATCGCAAACCCAGCGCTGACAGTTTTCGATATCGAGCGTTTTGCAAATATCGCCCATAAGAATGGTGTTCCTCTTATCGTTGATAATACTTTCGCTACTCCATACCTTTGCAGACCTATCGAGTGGGGCGCAGATATCGTTATCCATTCCACATCAAAGTATATGGACGGCCACGCAGTTCAGGTTGGCGGCGTTATCGTTGACAGCGGCAAGTTCGATTGGACGGGCGGAAAGTTCCCTTGCATGACCGAGCCTGACGAAAGCTATCACGGCACTATCTACACTGAGAAATATTCTTTTGCACCTTACATCGTAAAAGCAAGAATGCAGCTTATGAGAGATTTCGGCTGCTATCCTGCAGCAAATTCCTCGTTCCTGCTCAATCTGGGTCTTGAAACTCTCCCTGTAAGAATGAAGCAATATTGCGAGAATGCGCTCACAGTGGCAAAATTCCTCGAAAGCAATGACAAGGTAGAGTCCGTTGCATATCCTGGACTTGAAAGCGATAAGTACCATAAGCTTGCTGAAAAGTATCTCCCTCTTGGCACAGCAGGCGTTATCTCGTTCGTTATCAAGGGCGGAAGAGATACAGCGGCAAAGTTCATGGACAGCCTTAAGCTTGCTTCCAACGAAGTTCACGTTGCCGATATCCGTACTTGTATCCTTCACCCAGCCTCCGCAACACACAGACAGCTTTCAGACGAACAGCTCGTTGCCGCAGGCATAAACGGCGGAATGATAAGACTTTCCGTAGGTCTTGAAAATGTCGAGGATATCATAGACGATCTGAAGCAGGGCTTTGCGGCTATCTGATAAAATAGAAAAAGGCGGACATTTCTTTGGAAGTGTCCGTCTTTTTTATGATACTAAGGTCATTTGTCGTTTTGCGGGAGCGTAACAATAAAATTTGTACCCTTTCCGTATTGTGATTCTACACGGATATTGCCGTTGCACAGCTCCACGATACGCTTAACAAGGGGCAAACCAAGTCCGTTTCCCTCTGAAGCGTGCGCCCTGTCCCCTTGATAAAAACGCTCGAAAATGTGTGATATGGTCTGCTGATCCATTCCGATGCCACGGTCAGTTATCTCAGCCGTTATCACATCACCCTCTTTGAAAAGCTTTACTCTGATAGAGCTTCCCTCCGGGGAGAATTTTATGGCGTTGCCTATTATGTTCACCCACACCTGCGAAAGCATTTCCGCATTGGTGGTGTATTGTATCTCTTGCATATCAATGTCAAAGCTTATGTCCTTAGCCGTCCATTGCTTTTCCAGAAGAAGTATGCAGTTTCTTATCTGCTCGTCAAGGGAAAAGCTTGTCTTGTCAGTGATGATCTGCTGATTTTCAAGCTTTGAAAGCATAAGAATGTTCGATGAAAGATTGGTCAAACGCCTTGATTCGCTGATGATAATGTCAATGTATTCCTGCTTTTTTTCTTCTGACAGATTTTCTTTTTTTAGCTGTTTTGCAAAGCCCTGGATAGAAACGATAGGCGTTTTGAACTCGTGGGAGAAGCTGTTGATAAAATTCTCCCTGAACATCTCGATGCCCCCAAGCTCCTGCGCCATTTTGTTGTAGCTTTCTATAAGCTCGTCTATCTCGCCGTTAAAGCCTGTTACCTCTAACCTTTGAGAGAAATCTCCCTTTTCTACCCTGTGCATTGCCTTTTTTACCTCACGCACAGGTCTTACTATCTTGCTTGCTACAGCAGCAGAAATGCAAGTGCCGATTATTACAGATACCACAAGTCCTACAATAAGGAAAACAAAAGGCATTTGCAAAGGGGATAGAAAATGCAGGCATCTTTTTATGCCTATCATTATAAATCCCGTAAGAAGCCCTGCCCATATCATTATCATAAATACCGCCGAAACTATGCTGGCATTCATGGTGTAATTTCGCCTGCGCTCTGAGCGAAGAGCAGAGATAAGATGTTTTTTCATGAGCCTATCCTTTCAGCTTGACCGCCTTGTAGCCAAGCCCTCTCACTGTCATTATCTCAAAATCGTGGTTATTCTTCAAATGCTCTCTTATGCGGTTTATGTGTACGTCCACAGTGCGCTCGTCAGTGTCTGAGGTCATATCCCAAAGCTCGTCCATAAGCTGACGGCGGGTGAATATCTTGTCGGGATAGGAAAGAAGCTTGTAAAGAAGCATGAACTCTTTCGGTGGAAGCTCTCTTATGCCTTCAGGGGTCTTGATAGTCAGTGCGTCATAGTCGAGAGTGGTGTCGCCCACAGTTATCTTGTGGTCGCTCACTATCTGCGAACGTCGCAAAAGTGCCTGAATACGCAGAAGCATTTCCTCCTCGTCCACAGGCTTCACCATGTAATCGTCCGTACCTTTTATAAAGCCCTGCTTTTTGTCAAAAGCCGTTTCCTTAGCCGTCACCATTAATATAGGCGTCTGAAACCCAGCCTTGCGGATAGTTTCGCAAAGCTCCAAGCCGTCCATACGAGGCATCATAACGTCCATTATAATAAGGTCAACGTGTTTTTCGTCCATTATTTCGAGAGCCTCTATACCGTCACGAGCCTCGATAGGTGTGTAGCCGTTGTCGCTAAGCACATCACAGGTCAGTTTGCGAGTGTTAGTATCGTCCTCCACCACAAGTATGTGAAACATTTTTACTCCTCCGTTCACTTTGCATTTTTTTATTATATCACCGTTTTATTAACGTGATATTAACGATGTCAAGACACATTTAGTTCAAAATTCCATGTTGATCCTGCACAATTTCAGGGGTATTGTCTTGTGCAAACAAATGATTTATATTTTAATTTGGCAACATTTCTGCAATTGTTGCATTTTTTATGCAACAAAAGTGGTGCTTTTCGGGGATAAGTATAGGGGTATTATCCCAAATTGAATATCCTGCAAGGTAGCAGTGTATGAGGAAACATTTTGTCAACGTGAGTTAGGTGAACACGATGAGAGGTTCTGATCGCACAGAAAAGCACTTCCTGCACCTTGTTTGAAGCTTGAAAACTGAATAAAAATCGTACAAAACCACAAAATTACGGCAACAAATCTGTAGGGGCGAACAGCGCTCGCCCGTCGAAGAAACAAGTCCACGATTACAACCATTGTAGGACAGAACAAAAAACTATCCTATCACGCTTGTAGGGGACGGCGCCCCCGACGTCCCGCCCCCTCGACAGCCTTTGTCCCCCTGCATGGCTTGTGAACAAAATACAAACCTCGCTCCTCCGAGCGGACTGTCGTATTTCTGTGAGCTTGCGAACAGAAATTTCGCCAAGCCCCTACAATTTAGAATTTATGGCAAATTCTGAACATGGAGCGAACGCTGTTCGCCCCTACAGTTATTTGGGCAAGTCCTACCTCCGCAAAATCGCTCCGCTCTTTGCGTATTTACATTGCGCTTAGGGCTAGAAAGGCGGTGCAGATTTAATTCTCCGATATCACTTTTATCTGATATCGGACTTCTATATGCTTTTGATACTACAATCTGCACCTTGTCGGCTTGCGCCGAATGAGGCTCTGCCTCATACTCCGCTAGGGGCTTTGCCCCTAGACCCCACAAGCCCTCTAGCGCCGGGCTTGAGCGTGCGCTTTATCTCTTGCTTCGCTCGGTGCTTTATTTTACTTTATGCTTGCAATTTACTTTGGCTTGCTATGCTCATTCCTCACTCCTCACTTAAATCCCCCCTCCGACAATTTTTACACCCAAAACTGTGTTATGTTTAAACTGAGTTTATAAAACCCTATTATAATATCTTTACAATAACAAAAATAGGAGAAAATATATGCTTAGTTTAAAGGACATAAAAAAAGATTATGTCGTTGGTGATTCCACCGTTTCTGCCCTTAAAGGCGTCAGCATTGATTTTCGTGAGAATGAGTTCGTTTCTATCCTCGGCCCGTCAGGCTGCGGTAAAACCACTCTTTTGAACATTATCGGCGGCCTTGACAGATATACCAGCGGTGACCTTAACATTAACGGCAAATCTACCAAGGATTTCAAGGATTGCGACTGGGATTCCTACAGAAACCATTCCATAGGCTTCGTGTTCCAGAGCTATAACCTTATACCGCACCAGACAGTGCTTTCAAACGTTGAGCTTGCTTTGACCCTCTCAGGTGTTTCAAAGTCAGAAAGACGTGAAAGAGCCGTCAAGGCTCTCGAGCAGGTGGGTCTTGGCGACCAACTCCACAAAAAGCCTAATCAGATGTCAGGCGGTCAGATGCAGAGAGTTGCCATTGCGAGAGCACTTGTGAATGAGCCTGACATTCTGCTTGCAGACGAGCCTACAGGTGCGCTTGATACTGAAACAAGCGTGCAGATAATGGAGCTTTTGAAGAGCATTTCAAAGGACAAGCTTATTATAATGGTAACGCACAATCCTGAGCTTGCAATGAAATATTCTTCAAGAATAATCAAACTTCTTGACGGAAAGGTCATAGACGATTCCGACCCTCTTGACAAGAATGTTGTTGAGCCTATCAAAAAGCCTGAAAAAGAGCCTACTAAGGCTGACAAAAAGGCGGCGAAGAAAGAGCGCAAAAAGCTTAAAACTTCCATGAGCTTCCTTACTGCACTGTCTTTGAGCCGAAACAATCTTATGACAAAAAAGGCAAGAACGCTTCTTACCTCTTTTGCAGGCTCTATTGGTATAATCGGTATCGCACTTATTCTTTCTATCTCAAACGGTGTTCAGCTTTATATAGATCAGGTGCAGTCTGATACCCTTTCAAGCTATCCGCTTCAGATAACAAAGACCACCGCAAGTATAGGCGAGATAATGAACACCATGGCGAAAAACCATGAGGATTCAGCAAACCACGATAAAGACAAGGTCTATTCTCAGAATGCCATGGGCGAGATGATAAACACTCTCATGGAAGAAACAAAGGTCAACAATCTGGAGAAGTTCAAGAAATATCTTGACGATAACAGCGACCTGAAAGACCTTACAAGCGACGTTCAGTACACATACGCCACCACACTTAACGTTTTCACGGAGAGCGACAGCGGTGTAATGCAGGTCAATCCGTCAACGCTTCTTGAAGATATGGGATATATGTCCTCAACTCAGATGGAAGCAATGTCAATGAGTGGCTCAATGGGTGGAATGATGGGCATGGGTACTGACGTATGGAGCGAAATGATAGATAATGAGGAGCTTATCGACAAGCAGTATGACGTTATCGCAGGACGTTTGCCTGAAAAGTATAACGAAGTTGTGCTTGTAGTTGATAAGAACAACGAGATAAACGACTATGTGCTTTATTCTCTCGGACTTCTTGACCCAAGCTCGCTTAACGGCATAGTAAGACGTGCCATGGCAGGAGAGGATATATCCGTTGACAGCGAACAGCACGTTTACACCTATGATGAGCTTCTTGACCTGAAATTCAAGGTCGTTCCTACACCTGATCTCTATAAGAAAAAAGACGGTGTGTGGGAAGATATGACAGGCGATGAGAGCTACATGAAAAAGGCTGTTGCAAACGGCACAGAAATAAGTGTAGTCGGTATCCTGCGACCTGACGAGGACGCTTCCTCTGCTTCCATAAGCGGTGCGATAGGCTATCGTCATGACCTTATGACATATCTTATCGACGAAGTAGATAACAGCGAGATAGTAAAAGAGCAGATAGCAAATCCTGACATAGATGTTTTCACAGGACTTAAGTTCAAAACGGATGAGAATGCGGCAGATACAGACAGCAGTTCAGAAACCGTTTCCGACAGCACAGCCGATACAGAAAGCAAGGCTGACAAAACAGCAGACAGCTCCGACACAGATAAGAAGGCTGGTTTGGTTGCAGGCGACAGCTCTATGGAAATTCCTGAGGGAATGACCGAGGAGCAGTATAAGGCTCTTATGGAGCAGAGCGGTGCTTCCAATACAGGCGAGCTTGCAGATATGGGCATGAATGCCATGGGTTCAATGGATATGTCAGCAATTCAGGGCGGTGATATGTCATCTCTTACCGAAACTCAGAAGAAGTATATAGCTTCACTTTCTGACGAGCAAATGGAGCTTATGAAGCAAATGCTCAAAGAACAGTCCGACACAAATGCGGATCAGCTTGCAAACAGCGGAAAATATTCCACTTCAAACTATGACAACAACATGAAAACTCTTGGTTATTCAGTTGTTGAAGACCCTGACAGCATAAATATCTATCCTGTGGACTTTGCTTCAAAGGAAAAGATAATAGATATTATCGACGATTACAACGACAGTGTCGGCGAAGAGGACAAGATAGAATACACCGATTATGTTGGTCTTATGATGAGTTCTATCACCTCTATCATAAACGCTATCGGCTACGTTCTTATTGCATTTGTTGCAATTTCACTTGTGGTATCATCTATCATGATAGGCATTATAACCTACATCTCAGTTTTGGAAAGAACAAAGGAGATAGGTATTCTGAGAAGTATAGGTGCTTCAAAGAGGGATATATCAAGAGTGTTCAATGCCGAAACAGTTATCGTGGGATTTGTGGCAGGTGCATTGGGAATAATTATCTCATATCTGCTCACAATACCGATAAACATGATAATCGCACATCTTACGGACGTGCCGATAAGAGCTTCAATACCTGTCAGTGCGGCAGTTGTACTCATTGCAATAAGCGTTTGCCTGACGCTTATCGCAGGTCTGTTCCCGTCAAGAGTGGCGGCAAAGAAAGACCCTGTTATCGCACTGAGAACAGAATAGTTTATTTTAGACCCCAAGGAGGTAATCACTATGAAAAAGCTTACAGCAGAAAAAATAGACAACATCATGGGCGCAATGAGTTGTATCGTAACAGGTTTTTGTCTTATGGCTCTCATTATGATGGGACATTGCTGATTCCTGACATTTTCATAACAAATTCCTATATAAGCTCTGCCCGTCATACCATTTTGGTTGGCGGGCAGTAGTTTTCTTGTGAATTGGTGCGGTATGGCTTAGAATATTCTATAAACCGTCACAAATTTTACACAATAATAGGTTATTATATAAGCAAAGAATATGAATTAAGGTAGCAACATACAAGATTTGTATGCAAGCAGATTGCGTACAAAGCCGACAGGCGTTCCTTGTGCGGTGTTGCCTGAATAGGAGGGAATGACTATGGCAAAAATTCTTGTAGTCGATGACGAAATTAAAATAAGAGAGATAATCAAAGAGTATGCCGAGTTTGAGGGATATGAAGTAGCTCAGGCTGAGGACGGTATGCAGGCTGTGGAAATGGTGAAAAATCAGGATTTCGATATCATCATAATGGACGTTATGATGCCGAAGCTTGACGGCTATTCAGCTTGCAAGGAGATAAGAAAAATAAAGCAGATACCTGTTATAATGCTTTCCGCAAGGGGCGAGGAGTATGACAAGCTTTTCGGCTTTGAGATAGGCGTTGACGATTATGTAGTAAAACCGTTCTCGCCAAAGGAGCTTATGGCAAGGATAAGGGCGGTGCTTAACCGCGCGTCAGCTTCTCAGCGCACTGAGGACGTTATAAGATACGAGGGATTAGAGATAAACTTTACAGCCCGTGAGGTAAAGATAGACGGAGAGAAGGTTTCCATGACTCCGAAAGAGTATGACCTGCTTTTCTATCTGGTGAAGAACATGAACATTGCGCTTTCAAGAGAGAAACTTCTTGAAGAGGTATGGGGCTTTGATTTTTACGGTGACGACAGAACTGTGGACACTCACATAAAAATGCTGAGAAACAGCCTTGGAAAATACCGCAATCTTATTGTTACTCTGAGAGGAATGGGATATAAGTTTGAAAAGATCCAGTAAGCTTGCAGAAGTCAAGGAAAAAGTCAGCAATAAGACAGCGGAGATAAAGGCGAAAAGAAGTCTGCGGTCATATGTGTGGATGTATTTTATATTCTTCACGGCTTTTATTCTTATTCTTATTTGGCTTTTTCAGTATTTTTTCTTGGAAAGATATTATCAGTCGGCGAAGATAAGAGATATCACAGACGCTGCAAATCAGATAATCCAAGCATATGGCACTGACGAGCAGGAGGTAACGAACCGCTCGCTGGCTTTTGACAACAGCCTTTGCATTGTTATAACGGACGAAATGGGCAATCCTCTTGTAATGGAAAACAACATGGGAGCATATTCGCATCTTAACAAGGTCATAAACAAGGGCTATGGCATCGGACTTTTCAAGATGATATCTAAGCTAAAGCAGTCGGACGATAACTACATCACGAAAATTGCTCAGAATGAGAATTTCAAGAGCAAGGAGATATTTTACTGCACGTCTATCTACACTGATGATTCGGATAAGCAGGCGTATCTTTTCATTGAAAGCTCAATAGAGCCGATAGATTCCACTGTAAGCATTATAAGAGAACAGCTCATTTATATCACTATCATACTTTTTGAGCTTGCTTTTATTGTAACTATGTATATCTCAAAGCGACTTTCAAAGCCTATCGTTGACATTACGAACACGGCGAAGAAATTCGGTGAAGGGGATTATACGGTGGAGTTCAATGGTCATGGCTATTGTGAGATAGAGGAGCTTTCCACGGTGCTTAACAATGCCAAGGACGAGATACAAAAGGTATCGGAGCTTAGGAAAGACCTTATTGCGAACATATCTCACGACCTGAGAACACCGCTCACTATGGTAAAGGCTTATGCGGAAATGATAAGGGACTTGTCGGGGGATAATCCTGTGAAGAGGCAGGAGCATATCCAAGTCATTATCGACGAGGCTGACAGGCTTTCAAGTCTGGTAAATAATCTGCTGGAGCTTTCAAAGCTGGAGTCGGGCAATGCGGAGCTTAAACTCACGGACTTCTCTATAGTTGACAAGCTCAATGACTGCATGACTCGATATCAGATACTCATAGAGCAAAATGGTTATGATATCAAGTATATTCCAGACGAGGACAGAGTGATAACGGCGGATATCGCAAAGCTGGATCAGGTCATTTACAACTTTATAAACAATGCTATAAACTACACAGGTGACAACAAGGTCATTCGTATCAAGCAGATAAACAAGGCTGATGTGGTTCGTATTGAAGTAACAGACAACGGAAAGGGCATTTCTAAGGAACTTCTGCCAAAGATATTTGACAGATACTACCGTGACGCAAAGGTAAAGCGTGACGTGGTAGGCACAGGACTTGGACTTTCCATTTGTCAGGAGATACTGAAAGCCCACGGCTTTGCATACGGCGTTCAATCGGAGGAGGGCAAAGGCTCGACCTTCTGGTTTGAAGCGAAGATCGCAAAGCAGGAGAGCAAGACTGTTCAGAAAATGGAGAGCAGGCTTTCGCTCAGCGGACTGGAGGAAAAATAGGGTAAAATATAAGAGTGCATTATCTGAGGTGGTAATGCACTCTTTTTTTATATCAGCGTCTGCCATGGTGAAATAACAAAGTTGGGTTTATAAATAATGATCCATGAGCGGCAATAAAAAACCGCCTTACATAAAGTAAAGCGGATCGGGTGCAGGGGCACGCCCCTGAATTTGTAAAAGTGACACACAAATTATCACAGCGGTGACTTTGTGTGTTTACAAAAAACCTTGACGGGAAATGCCCGCCACGGCGAAACAATGGTTGGGTTTTAGATAAAATTGATGGGCGGCAATAAAAAACCGCTCTACATAAAGTAAAGCGGATTGGGTGCAGGGGCACGCCCCTGAATTTGTAAAAGTGACACACAAATTATTACAGCGGTGACTTTGTGTGCTTACAAAAAAGCCTTGACGGGAAATGCCCGCCACGGCGAGTGGCTGGTGGAGGTGAGGAGAATCGAACTCCTGTCCGAAAGCCTATCCCCACGAACTTCTACGAGTGTATTCTGTTATTGCGGAAAACTCCCGTTCCCTTGCACAAAGGCAAACAGACACGCCTGTGTGTTTGGTAGGCTGTGATACATCACAAGGCTACAGCCGTCGCTTTGTAACGTTCACCACTGATCGACGCCTTTACCAAAGCCGTGGTACTCTAAGGCAAGACGAGCGCTGACTTAAGCAGCAGCTAATTCAAAATTATCGTTGTCGTCTAATTTTAAAACGTACGCCGTTTAAAGAGTGTGCGCTCCTCTACTCGCTTATCGTGCTTCAAAACCCCCGTCGAAACCTTTACACCCCCATGTTAGTTTCGCTCTTTCATGGCACGCTCTATGTCACGCTGTGCGGCTTTCTTTGCCATGTCGTCACGCTTGTCATAAAGCTTTTTACCTTTGCAAAGTCCAAGTGCAAGCTTGACTCTGCTGCCTTTGAAATATAGCGACATCGGGATAAGCGTAAGACCCTCCTGCTGTACCTTTCCGAACAGCCTCAGTATCTCACGTTTGTGGAGCAGCAGCTTTCTCTCACGGCGTGGATCACGGTTGAAAATATTGCCGTGTTCATAAGGGGATATGTGCATACCCTTGACCCACATCTCTCCGTCCTCGATAGAACACCAACTGTCTTTCAGATTGACGCCGCCGTTCCTTATAGACTTGACCTCTGTTCCCACAAGCTCGATACCGCACTCTATCTGCTCAAGCACGAAATAATCGTGACGTGCCTTTCGGTTGTCGGCAATCTGCTTTGTGCCTTTTTTGTCTATCGCCATACTGCTCACCTCCCGTGGAATATTATTATAACACCATTTCATGCCTTTGTCAACAGGCAAAGAGTTCAAAAAATTGTACAAATGGTCGTAATGTTTAGATTTTTACGCATCTCTGTGTGTGCTTATGTGCAAATTCGAGTATTGAAATAGCTTTGATGGTGTGATATAATATTAGGTATGAGAAATAGTTAGTTGAAAGATGAGAGAAGATCTGGTATGAAAAATAAGAAAATAGATATGTTAAACGGTCCGCTTGTGGGCAAGATCGTTATTTTTGCACTGCCCCTTGCATTGTCAAGTATTTTACAGCAGCTTTTTAACTCTGCTGACCTTGCGGTGGTGGGCAGATTTGACAGCGACAAAGCCATGGCGGCGGTTGGAAGCAATTCTTCATTGGTGAACCTTATTGTAAGCCTTTTTCTGGGGCTTTCTGTCGGTGCAAACGTTGTGGTGGCCAGGCTTATAGGTCAGGGGAGAAAAGATAAGGCAAACGAGGCTGTACATACGGTGGTGCTTTTGGCGGTCATAAGCGGATTTATCATACTGGGTGTAGGCGAGATACTTGCACCGATACTCCTTGGCATGATGAATGTGCCTGACGATGTTTTAAAGCTTGCAACGCTGTATCTCAGGATATTCTTCTTTGCAATGCCTTTTATAGAGATATATGACTTTGGTTCGGCAGTGCTTAGGAGCAAGGGCGACAGCACCAGACCTCTTTACGCTCTTATCACCGCAGGCGTTATAAATGTTATTCTGAACCTTGTGTTCGTGATCGTGTTCAAAATGGGCGTGGCAGGCGTTGCAACGGCAACTGTTATATCAAACTTTTTCAGTGCCTGCATGATACTTTACTTTCTTACCCACGAGGAGGAAATGCTAAGACTTGATTTCAGAAAGCTCAGGATACGCTGGAAATATCTCCTCGGTATCATAAAGATAGGCTTGCCGGCTGGTTTGCAGAGCATGGTTTTCTCGCTGTCAAACGTTGTGATACAGGCGGCGATAAACAGCTTCGGTTCAGACGGTATCGCTGGAAGCACAGCGGAACAGAATTTTGAGTTCATGGCATATTTTGTGATAAACGCTTTCGCTCAGACTGCGACCACCTTTACAAGTCAGAATTTTGCGGCTCAGGATAAGGAACGCTGTAAAAAGATATACAGGCTTTGCACCTTTATCGGGCTTGCAAGCTGTCTTGGGCTGAGTCTGATATTCCTTATTGGCAGACACCTTTTTATACAGATCTTCTCAACGGACGAGAACGTTATACACTACGCAATGATAAGAATGTGGTCAGTTTGCCTGCTGGAGCTTCTTACGGGCGTTTACGAAATATCGGGCGGCTGTCTTAGGGGAATGGGTCACTCTATGACACCTGCGGTCATAACTGTGCTTGGCACCTGCGTGTTCAGGCTTGTGTGGGTGAACACGATTTATGCGGCTCACAGAAGCTATCTTATGCTCATGATAGTTTACCCTGTTTCCTGGGTGATAACAGGCACTGCGGTAACAGTGGCTTACTTTATCACAAGGCGCAAAGAGTTTGCACAGATAGGTAAACGCAGGGCGGATATTATTTGATAGACAGGCGACAATTCGGATAGACGTGGGAAGGGGCAAACGCTGTTCGCCTCTACAAAAAAAGATAAATCTGCACTCTGAAAGCTTTGGGATTTTCAGAGTGCAGATTTTTTTTGAAAAAAGTCGCAACTGTCCAAAAAAAGTTACCACAAATGGTTTTTAGTGTGATATAATACATATATCAGGAACGAATCAAGGCAATACCGCACAAGGATTGTGCGCAAGATGTGCCGTCAGATTTTTCGTCAGATTGTGCTAAAGCGACGCAGGAATACTAGCGTATTCAAAGCTGGTAAACCAGCTTGAGAGCTTTGGTGCGATATGGCGGAAAATCTGCAAGCAGATTGCGTACAAAGCCGACAGGCGTGCCTTGTGCGGTATTGCCTTATGACTTCTGCACACTCCTTCTAAGTTGTTTAAATTGTGTTTTATTTGTTATCTTATGGTTACTATTGACTCCTTTGTTTTATTTGTTTTTTTCATAATACCCCCTTTACTGTGTTCCTGAGAGCAGAAGTCATTTTTTTACCGCAGTTCTTTTTGAACTGCGGTATCTTTTTTTATGTGTTACATAATCTTATAAAAATAGGCGTCATGCTTTTGATACGAAGCCTTTTCGCAGAAGGGGGATAAGTATTCCGCCAATGGAGTTTCCAAGGGACATTATAATAAGGTAGCCAAAGGCTTTAATGCTCCATAAGTCTGCTATGGTAAAGAAATACATATTAGCGACGCAGTGTTCAAAGCCGCTGAGGATAAAGACCACAACGGGGAGAAATATTGCAAGTATCTGTCCCACAGGGTTTTGGATAGTTTTATAGCCGTCTGCGGCAACGAACATAAGTATTCCGCAGAAAAATGATAGGATAAAAACGCTTGTGATATTATCCCCAAGCTTTATATTGCAAAGCTCTGTGGCTTTGTCGCTTATGGTGGATATGCGTGTTTGGGCAATAAGCAGGGCGGAGAGGACGGCTCCTGCAAAATTGCCGAGCCATATTATGCCAAGCTCACCGAGATAAGAGGGCTTGTTTTCAACTGCGTAGCCGACTTTTCCTGTGAAGAGATTAAAGCTGAAAGACAGTATTACAAACAGTCCAATGCCAAAAAGAAATGCTCCCAGATATTTGTTAGGGCAGGACAGATAGACTGTTCCGCCTATGGCTATTGCCACGCCTGTGAGCAAAGAACGCAGAAATATGTCGATAATTTTCTTCATGTAAATTCTCCTATAACTTTTTTGTGACAAAGCACTGTGTTATTATACTATATTATAATGGCTGTTTCAACAAAAAAGTGGCATTGTTTACACTTATTTTGATTTTTGTTTCCAAGTAAGCCATGGGTAACATGAGTTTTGTGACATATTTCTTGCAATATGGGAGATATGCAATGTGAAGAATAGTCAGAACAGATCCAGCATACTGTCGAGATAAATTTGCTCTCTGACCTTTAGCTGATGTTCGGGTCTTGTCATATAGTAGAGCAGAAATTCAAGTATCAAGGCGCTTCCAAGGTTTCTGCCCTCTATTTTGAAGTTTGAAAAGCCCATGGGGAGATAGGTGTTTTGGATATCCTCTATGCCGATAAAGGCGGGGCTTTCCATGGCTTTTGAAAAGCGGTAGCCCTCTGAGGCATTGGGTGCTTTGCAAACATGGTCGGGACAGTTTTCGCCTAGATTTTTGCGGCTGACGTTTTCATAGCAGTTTTTTCGGTCTGCACAGCCTACATAACAGCACTCGTTGCAAAGAAACTCAACTTTGTTTTTCTGCTCAGTGGTGAGATCGGAGAGTTTATCCAGGGCTTTGTTCAGGCGAAAGTCTGGGACTACATAGGAAAAATCGTCGCGGTCAAGCTCGTTTACAAGCTGAGAAAACTCGGTGAGGACTTTTGTGGTAGAGGACACAAAATAGAGGTTGGGATAATTCTCTTTCAGATATGAAAGAAGCAAGTCGGAGCATATTATCACGCCATTTTGTGGAGGCTGGCTTTGGGAAAACAGCCTACAAAGGTCGTTGCACTTTTTGTCTGAAAGGTGTTCTTCTCTTAGCAGGGAATTGCTGAAGGTCAGCCGTGAGGAGATGTTGTATTCTTTCATAAGGTCGAGGACTTCTCGTGGAGAATGTTCGCCGAAGCCTGCTCGTCCGCCGCCCCATATACAGTCGGCAGGTGCGCCATAGACAGAGCCTATTTCGCACCAGTCATAGAAATAATCTCTATGTTTACGGAATATGGGCAGGAAAGCGGCGTAAAGGTCATAAAACTCGAAAAGCCCCGGCAGGTGGTAGTATGCTTTATTGGTCATGTGGGGTCACCTCTTTTTTTATCATTATAGCATGGTGGGGGTGGGAAGTCAAAGTTATTTTTCCATTACTACTATTTTGTTTGAGATATTGCTCACAGGCTTTATCTTTTTAAGAAGCTTTGGTTTTTTCATTCATATTCATCTTCTTCCTCCTGCGGTGTTATTGAGATAGCTGTGACTAACTCATTCTTTTTTTGATAGCACATTGAGGTGGAAATGTCAATAAAATAGGGGAGAGGTAGGTTTCTCTGACAGAAAAATACCGATACAGGGGGGCTGTATCGGTGGATATATCTGAAGTTAGTTATTGTTATATCAATAATCTCCCAATATCATTAGAATGTCTTTACCGTATTTTAGGCATTTGGCATCACCAAAGCCTTTTATTGATTTTAGTTCTTCTAAAGTTTGAGGATTAGTTTTTATTATCTCTTCAAGCTGAGCATTATTAAAAATGAAATATGGCTTGATTTTTTCCTTAACACTTTGTTTGTAGCGATAGTCTTTTAATGCTTTATATACAGGTGAATTTTCAATGCTGTCAAAATATGTGTTTTGAATTGGCTCTTCCTTTACAGTAACTGTTTTTTCCTCATTGACTTCAAGCTGATATTTGGCAGTATAGTCAGTAGTATTTGGAATGCTGCTTTGCAGAAAGAAATCAGCCAATTCTTTCATTTGCTTATCTGACATATTTTCGTTTCGGCTTTCGTCATTCAGTCTTTTTATATAGCTGTTAAGTCCGTCAACTTTAACTATCTTGGATTTTATATCCTTAGGTGCATACTTCATGTCAATTATGGTTTTTGGATTAGCTAAAACAACTACTGACTTATATGTATCGTCAAAATAATGTTCAAAAATAGCCTTGGTGAGTAAGCCTTTAGTGTTTCGACGCTTTTCTTTTATCATATCCAAATGACGCTGATTTTGAGTTATAGGGCTATATATACCTTCTTTATGATAGCGTTTTCCAAATTGAATGGTTCTAGTGAAATCTCCCTGATTATTAACAGTAATATTTCCATAGAGGTTTTTGCACTCAATTATCAGTATCACTTTTCGTGTGATTACTATATAGTCTATCTGCGTTGTAAGTCCATTTTCTTCAAAGAAAATATCGTGAAGAATATACATAGGCATATGACTGTTTTTCAGCTCAAACATCAATGCCTCTTCACCTTTTATGCCATAGTAAACAAGTTTTTTGTCCTGTTCTATTTGTTCCTTGACACTTTCAGGTGCAAGCTTTGAATAAAAGTCCAGCTGCTCAAGTTGTTTTTTCGCACTGCTGTCCTCTTTTAGTACCACAGGTTCACGAAGTTTATCAAATAATCCCATATAATTTTCCTCCGATAGTTTTTTAGATAGTGTTATTATACCATATTCCGTATGTCATTTCAAGTATTTTACTTTGCAATGTGGTACAATTATTGTAGTACTACACAGATTAAAAGGGCTTGACTTTGAGGGCTGTTGAAATATTGCGGATAATGTGATATACTGTCAATAAACGAAATACCGCAGCAACGATAGGGCGGACAATGTGCTTGTCAGGTTTTCTTCTTTCGCAAGGCTAAGTGAGGCTTATCCTAATTATTTTGCGGATATAGGGGAATTTGTTGGCGTTGTAAAGGGGTACTTGAAGTGAGATACATTACAGAGGTGACGGCAAAATGACATACCATTATTATGGCGACAAAAATGCTGATATTGTTCTTATCCAGCCGGTGGGTGACCATGATCTGTCTGAGATAGAAAATGAGGTGGCAGAGATAAAAAAGCTCACGAGTGTGGATTTTCAGCTTATTGCGGTGAAGGTCGATGATTGGAACGATGAGTTATCGCCTTGGAACGCTCCTGCGGTATTTGGCAATGAGGGCTTCGGCAATGGAGCGGAAGACACTCTGGCGGAGATATTAACGCTTTGCTCGGACAAGAGCAAGAATTATTACATTGGCGGATATTCTCTGGCAGGGCTTTTTGCCTTGTGGGCGGCGTTTCAAACGGAGAAATTTTCAGGTGTTGCGGCGGCTTCTCCGTCGGTGTGGTTTCCTGATTTTGTGGGGTATATGAAAGAGAATAAGATAAAATCCGACGCTGTTTATCTCAGCCTTGGTGACAAGGAAGAAAGGACGAAAAATGCGGTCATGTCAAAGGTGGGCAACTGTATCCGTGAGAGTTATGATTTGCTGACGGGGCAGGGTATCGAATGTGCCCTTGAATGGAACAAGGGCGGGCATTTTAAAGAGCCTGCTTTGCGGACAGCTAAGGGGTTTGCTTGGGTGATGAACGGAAGATAGGGGAATGGCAATGGATAAGAAAAAGACGAGCGTTTTTATAAGTCTTATCTTTCGGAGAACGGAGTTTGGCTGACGGAGAGTGTGCCTGTTAGGTTTCTTGAGAGAGTTTAGGGCTATGGCGAAAAAACAGAACGCAGATGCGGCCAAGAGGATCCTTATCAAGTGGGGACTCAGAGACTTCAGAGGGCGTTTATTTCTTAAACGCAGCGCCGCTGAATTTATCATGCAGACGGCTTACCATGCAGAACTGTATTGATAGCCGCTGAAAGGTAAAATTGGTTTGCCGCTTCAATGTGCATTATCTAGTGCCTTGAAAGCGGCATTTTTTTAGTTCTTTTACGTTCTTACCGCACCAATAGTCAATAAGCCAGATCACTTTTCTGACCTGCTCACAGCTTTTAAATCCCGTATTTTTCTTTTGTCATCGTCTGTAAATTTTGTTTTGAGCAGTTCTTTTAAGCAGATTTCTACAAAAAGTGTTGAAAACCCGCCCTTTATATGGTATAATTGGAATGTTATATTTCGATAACTCTCGTCGATATCTTTAGACGTTGTTTCTTTCGTGTATAAATACAATTTATAATTTCATTTGAGGAGAAGCTAAAATGGTGGACAAGAAAAACATTATTGATGCCTGGATAATGATCGAACATTTATCCGAGGGCGATATTAAAGATAATGACAAAGCTATATTCAAGTTGGAAAGCCCTAAGGAAAATGATTTTTACTCCTATATTCAGAGTAATATCACGAACAACAAAATTTGTAACGATATAAATAATCAAAATAGTGGGATAGTTCTGTATTTTGATGTGTTCGATTTCATTGAGGTTATTGCAATACTTCGTGAAAAATATAATCTTAAGCCTACTAACGAAGAATTAAATACAGGAAAGAAGTTCAGTTTCGCTCTGTACTTTGACCAAAAACTGAACTATATGCAGGATATGATGTTTTTCGCTGAAAGCGCATACATACGTTATTTTAAAAAGATCCCCAATAAAGCTGATTTCAAAATATTTGAAGACGAACTAAAAAAAGAACTTGCTCAGCTTTTTGATGAGTCCTCAGAAGATGCATATAAGTTCAATAAAGCATTTAACAAAGTCCTAAAGAAATTCAAAATATCAACAGATAGCTGTAGGATCCAATTCCTTAAAAATATAGAAAGTGACGCAACAAATCTTCATTCTTTTTTCATTGATGATCTTGAAAATGCTAAAGAAATATCGACCGCTAATCTTAACGTATACCTTTACGGAAACACAAAAAATCGAATAAATCTAGACAGCAATAATACTTCTCCGAATTTTGCCCCTAATGTTTTTGAGGATATACTTCAGCCTAAAAATTATCCATTGGGAAGATTTCCTGGAAACACAAAATTTGCTCTTTCGCTTATGCAACAGGTTGCGGTAAATCTCTCAGCAGGATATGATGACACAACAATAAGAAGCGTGAATGGTCCTCCGGGAACAGGAAAAACCACTTTGCTGAAGGACATTTTTGCAGAACTTATTGTAAAACAGGCTTATGATATCGCAAAACTAAGAGACAAGTCAATTAAGGCATCAAAAGAAACGGCAGATTCTGACAACATATCTATTGGAGTTCTTCCAGAGATCATTACAGAAAACAACATTGTTGTTGCAAGTTCCAATAATGGCGCAGTGCAGAATATCGTAAATGAACTTCCTCTCACTAAGGAACAAATTGACGAAAAGTTTATCGAAGAGCTTAAAGAAGCTAACTATTTTTGCAACATTGCTAATTCAAAAGTATTATCAAAACGGGAAGAAGATGAGAATGGTAAAAAGCATGAGACCATTCTCGTCAAGCCAAATGACGATACAGATAAATTCTGGGGACTGTTTTCTCTTGAGGGCGGAAGATATGCAAATATGAAGCATATAACTGCCAATGTAAAATGTGTTGCAAAATATTTGAATGAAGAATATGTATCGGATAGTGATGTATATGCAGAATTCATTGAGCAGTATGAAAGGGTAAGTAATATCCGAAAAGAAACTCAGAAATTTGCAGAAAAGGTTAGTAAATATCATAAGGAACGTATTAAACTCGATCAATTAAGATCATTATACGATACCAAATTAAAAGACAAAACCGAGCAATTTAATAGTGATTTTGTAGAGGCAAACAGAGCTTTAAAGAAAATAGTTGAAGAGCGCAAGCAGGCGGAGCATCTTCTAAAGGAAAATTCAATCTATTTGGGAAAAACAAGAGAAACTAAAGCCAGCGTAAAAGAATATGTTAATATGCTGCAAAAGCAAAAGCCGGGATTATTTTCAAGCAAAAATAAAAAAAGTGAATACCAGCTTAAAATAAACGAGGCCAATGAAAGGTTTAAAAATGCTTTAGATAAAGAAATTTATTACAACAATGAAGAAGATACTCTTCAAGATCGCATAAAGGATCTAACAGAAAAAGAAGCAAAGTATTCAGCAAAGCTAAATGCCGCACAACAAGATCTTGAAGCATGGAAATTATCCTGCCATGAACAAATATCGCAATTAGAGCAAAGTGTTCAGCAATTCAGTTCTGTGTTAGATCACAATGATGTCATGTCGCTTGATATGGCTCAGGATTATGATAAATTGCATTTGTCAAATCCTTGGTTTAATGAATATTACAGAGAGGGACAATCAAAGCTGTTTATAAAAGCTCTTAAAGTCAGAAAACAGTTTTTATACGAAAACAGAAAAAATGTCATGGCCGCCGCTAAAATATGGGATTCTCAGAACAAGTACATCGAAAGGAAAAATATTATTGAAGCAGCATGGGGGTGGATTAACCTGACTATCCCTGTTATAAGCTCCACCTTTGCAAGCTTTTCTCGAATGTGCAAAAATCTTGGGGTCAACACCATTGGTCATCTTTTTATAGATGAAGCGGGACAGGCTGTTCCGCAAGCAAGCGTAGGAGCAATTTTCAGAAGCCATAATGTTATGGTCGTAGGAGATCCTTCTCAAATAAAGCCCGTACTCACAATGGATTCAAACATTCTGAATATGCTTAGAGAACATTTTGGAGTGACTGAAAAATATTTATCAAATTCCGCATCAACGCAGACATTGACTGACTGTGCAAGCAGATATGGATTTTACAAAGGAGAGGATAGATCTGACAGATCATGGATAGGTATACCATTATGGGTCCATAGAAGATGTTTGGATCCTATGTTTACAATTTCAAATAGAATTTCATATAATGAATTTATGGTTCAAGGTAACCCTGGAAACGGAAAAACTGGTTGGTTTGACGTAAAGGGAAAAGCAAATGACAAGTATGTGAAGGAGCAAGGGGAATTCCTTTTAAAAAAAATCAAGAAAATGATAGAAGAAAACCCTGCCATCATTGACAAAAAAGCAAAAGATATCATATACGTCATATCGCCCTTTACAAATGTTGCGTATATGCTTTCCCAAAAATTAAAGGAAATAGGCTTTACAAGGTTTGACGACCATGGAAAGCCTAAAAACGTGGGAACTATTCACACATTTCAGGGTAAAGAAGCGCCGATAGTTTTTATGGTACTTGGAGCAGATCAACAGAGTGCAGGTGCTGCAAGATGGGCTGTGAGTGAACCAAACATGATGAATGTTGCCGCTACCCGTGCAAAAAAAGAATTTTATATTGTTGGAGATAAAAAATTATATATGAATTGCGGCGGTGATGTGATCACTGAAACCTATGAGGTCATTTCAAAATACAAAAAGCAATATCCAGAACTTATAGATGACGATGTAAATTCCGTAATGGAATATAATAATGACATTACGAGAATAGAAGGAGTCATAGCTGATGTAAAACGCGGTAAAAGAGCAAAATACGCAGAGGTTACGGGATATGATAATAAAACATATACCATTGATGAAAACATTTTTTCTCAGACCATTAATGCTGAAAACATAATAAGTAAGGGAAATCATATTTCTTTTGTTATTAAGTCTCAAGGCCCAAAGCGTACATATATAAAGGATATAATGCTTATTGCTCCATAATTTTAGAGGCATATTCACCTGTTTTTTACTTGTATAAAATATATGCCCGTCAAACAACGCTGATACGCTGTTTGACGGGCTTTTTGCGTGGCGGAACTTCTAAATTTGGGATTATAGCATGGCGGGGTTGGGAAGTTAAAGTTATTTTTCCATTACTACTATCTTGTTTGAGATATTGCTCACAGGCTTTATCTTTTTAAGAAGCTTGAATATTGGGATAAAATCCGCCATTCCCTCGGCGAGGCTGTGGTCTTCAATGTGGCGGAAGTTCGGGATAAGCTTTGCAAGCTCTTTGCCGTCCTTGACGCCCCATGTGAATTTGGCTTTGCTGCCCTCGATCGACTTTTCTTTCATACGCTTTACCATAGTGGGGCTCATTGTCTCGACCAATACTGTGACGTGTTCAAAGCGTTTGTTTATGACGTCAAATATCTCCTTTACGTCCTTTTCTGAGAGGTACATAGTCAGACCCTCGATGATGACGATAGCAGGGGCATCGTGCTCGGTTATTTCTCCGCTCCAATCGTCCATTGCGGACATTGCTATCTGGGATATCTCGCCTGATTCAGGGAGAAGCTTTTCTCTCACGGCGATAGTTTCGGGCAGGTCAAGGTTATACCAATGGGAATAGCCGTTCATTCTGTAACAGCGTGTATCAAGTCCGCAGGCGATATTCACCACCACTGCGCCCTTGTTTTTTGCAAGATACTTGTTCGCAAGCTTATCGAGGACTATTGTCCTTGCCACAACGCCACTGTGCATTGCTGAGTCCTTATCGGCAAGTGAAAAATCATAGTTTATCTTATCTATTATCTCCACGGCTTTTGTATCTTTTATCGCACCCCTTGTTTTGGTTTCCTTTGCACGGGCGTAAACAGTTTGAAGCATAGTTTCAGGCACGCCTGAAAGCTTTGGTTTTTCATTCATATCCATTTCTTCTTCCTCCTGTGGTGTTATTGAGATAGTTACAACTAACTTGTTCTTTTTTATGATAGCATATTGAGGGGGAAATGTCAATAGAGGTGGGGCGGATAGGGGCGTTGGGGCAGAAAAATACCGATACAGAGGGGCTGTATCGGTGGATAATTATTTAAGAAAAGAATGACTAAATGGAAGTATTCTATATCTTCTTTATTGGAAGCCTAATGACAGTTTTCCATTTTTCAGGGACAACTCTCCTTGCATCTGAGAGATAAATTTCATGGTGTAACCTTGTCTTAGTTATGTCATTGACATATCCGTTTTTTTCTAGATATTCATCAATTAGAGCAATAGTAGCTGGTTCATCATCAAACGAACCCAAGTGCATTATTTGAACACATAATCCCTCGTCAATTGTCATTAGCTCTGCTGACGAACAATCTAACTTTTTCTTTTTAGTTGCTGTTTCAACTGCCCATTCAAAGTCTTTTTGAGTTATAAATTCAGGTAAACGGATAACAGATATCCAATTGAATGATGCCTTATCAGTATAGTCTATACCGTCTATGCCGTCCTGCCACCAAAAACCCTCAAGTGGTGGAACTACATATTCAAAAAATCCTTCAATTTTATGATCTGTTTTATAACTCATTTTCAGTGTATAGGCAACAGCATATAGCACACTAATTGCTTGTTGATATGCTCCACATACTTCATTTGGGTCGCCTTTTCCTCTGATTGCAATATAATTTGCTTTAGGAACAGTTACAATTTCTGGCTTGTTTTTAGGCATATAAAATTCTTTATACTCTTTCTTAAAATCAAAAGCCATGATTACCTCCATAAAATATAATCTATAAATACGCTTTAATACGGCATAACCTCCGTTTTGTCCTCGTCGGTTATGTTATTAGAACAAGTATATCACATTTTGAAGTAATTTTCAATGGGCTGGTTTATTTTGTCAACATAAAACTCACTGTCAGTTTCAAAGCAGTATGCGCACAGACGTCCACCTGAGGCACAGCCACAGTCTATGGCTATGTGTCCGTTGGCTTTGTATGCTTCGGGTCTGCCGTGGTTTGGGATATTGGCTGTAGGGGTGTGACCTGTCACAAGGAAAGTATTCGGGTCTCTGAAATAGCGTTTTGAATAGTCGGCACGCTCCCAGATAAGCTGGTGGAGGGTATATTCATCAAGGGGCTTATCCTCGCTAAAGCCCCCAAGACCTGCATGGGTGAGGACAAAACGTTTGCCGTTTATGGTAATATCCTCATACATTGAGAAGCTTTTGAGAAACTCCATGAAGTCCATGCGGTCGGCTTTGGAGAGGGAGATAAATTCGCTGAAAGTGGGTTTGCCTCCGCTGGTGAGCCAATCTATCAGGTCTAGCCGTTCGTCTTTTGTAAGCTTGCTCACGTCATTTTTTATGAGGTGGCGGAGATTGATATAGGCAAGGTGTTCGTGGTTGCCGAACAGCGGGATAACATTATCACGAGTCATGATGTCGTTATAGATCTCCATAGGCTTTTCGCCCCTGTCGCAGATATCACCTAGGATATAGAGGGTATCGTCCTCAGAGAAGCCTATTTTTTCGAGAAGCTTAATATACTCCTCATAACAGCCGTGGATATCAGATATTGCATATGTCATAAAAGCACCTCGCTGGGTTTTGGGTCGGGTTTCTTGTCTATTCTATTATAGCATACTTAGGGGTAAAATTGGGGAGGTTTGAAAAAAATTTTTACCCATTGGCATAGAGTTCGCTTCAAGCTGTATAATGGGGGTAAGCTCATGGAACTCTTTTGGCTTATGTTATCTGAGTGAACCCTTGGTGCTTATAGGCGTTGTCACCACCGCAAGGTCTGCCACGCTGCTTTTCAGTGTGGCGAGAGCCTGTGGTGTTGTGTGGCCATTATTTTTATAATAATTTAACTGTACCTTTATAAACTGAAATTTGTCGAACGAAAGAAAGGTTTTTGTTGTTTACTGATCATGTAAAATCATTGTTCAAATATGCAAGCGTACTTTGGATCTTCTGTAATTAACTTCTTTTCCTTCTCTGGAAAGGAAGTCGCAGTCTTTACTAAAAAGCTTGGCTCACATACAATTACTTTATGACCTGACGGATTTACAGATTTCAACAGTGATGAAGTAAAATGCTCATCGTTATTCTCATCATTTATGCTCTTATTATTCCGTTCTTCCCATCTTTTGGATTGTTTAATTTTCCATTGTTCAAATTTAATATATTGCTCAAACGCTGAATCAAAACAGTCCATTGCAACTTTATGATCTCCGATATTATTTGCGATTTTGACGCATCTCATATCTATAAAACATAAGTCACTGTGAAATCCATGGCATTCAGTACCTACTATTTTATCAAACAACTGTCGAGTCAATAAAAGAAGCTCCAATCCTTCTCGACTATTATTCAGTTCATTATTACACACTATCGCTTCATCAAGTGATTTTTGAAAAGCATGAAGAAGCTCTAACACTGCGTCTCCACGATATTGTTCAGCCCTTTTCTTATCATTTATACTGCCGATACTCCCTAAATTCCCCAGCAGAACTTGTCTGCACAATTCAAGGTCGGGCTGTTCAGATGCTTTCTGCTCGGCTTTTTCATATTTACCAAGGCAGGAATATACGGATAATAACGGAATGATACACGATTGGTCATGAGACAATAATTTCTCATACAGTTTAGCGGCTTCTTCCCAAAAGATATTTGGCTCTTTGCCTTTATTTTTCCAACCTTGCTTATGTAAAGCACAAGCAAGCTTGGTCTTAAAATCCACTCTGTCTGGAAACTCTTCAAGCCCTCTACGCATTAGGGCAATACACTCTGTCATATCATCGTTATTATTTATCAGCCATTGAGCCTTATCATTATATTCCTGAATAATTCTGTTCCTGTCATTATTATAGCCAAACAATTCATCGATCGATATATGGAAATAGTTAGCTATCGATGGGATCATCTCCATGTCCGGATAACCGCCATTTGCCTCCCACCTTGAAATGGCTTGTGGCGTAACACCTAAGGCGGTGGCTAGGTCCTCTTGCTTCCTTCCTGTCACCTTTCGCAGTTCTTTTATTTTCTCACCAATTTTTACTTGCATTTAAATACCTCCGAATTATTTTATCACCGGTGTACGCTAATTATAGCATAGAGATAAACCCAGGTCAATTATCAATTCGTTGTTTCGTACTCAATGGTTCGTTGCTTTATAAAAACGTCCAAGTGGGCAACATCTCCCGACTTTGCCACTGAAAAATGATAAAAGGGACAGAATAAGTAGCTGTCCAAAAATTGTTACCACAAATCTTAAAAAATATGGTATAATATTAGAAATACAGTTTGGAGGTGTGATTATGGAATCTGGAAAAAACAACAGAAACGAGGAAATGCTTGACGATTATATAGGCTACAAGCTGGCAACAGAAAACAGCTCTCAGCATAGCTCGTTCAATCTCAAAGGAATCGTTGTCGCTGTGTTGATCATCATAGGGATAGCCATGATCTATGATGCCCTGCGTCCAAAATGCGCACACTCCGGCTGTGACAATACTCCTGAAGAAGGCAGCAGCTACTGTTTGATACATGACCCTAAGTATTACAATAATAACAGCTATACTTCAGTATTCACAACTGCTACAACATCACGTCCGAAAACCACTACAGCAAGTAGTTCAGCTACCAGAGCCACCCGTAAGAATACCAATAAAACCTCAACCAGTAAATCTGCTGAGTATGATGCTCATGATTATGACGACCCAGAGGATCTCTATGAGGATCACTATGATGATTTCTATGACTACGAGGATGCAGAGGATTATTGGGAGGAGAATAATTGACCCTTTTTTCATACAAGAAAAAGCACAAATGCAAAAGACGTTCCACTTGGATAAAATGAAACGTCTTTTGTTTGATAATAGTTTTATCGTAGTCCTATAAACAGGAAAATGTAATGTCTACACGACAGACGGATAAGTCTGTGAGATATTGTCCCGTATATTCTACTTCTTAAAATCTCTGGGACTGCACCTGTAGGCTTCTTTAAAGGCTTTTGAAAAATAGCTGTGATCGTCAAAGCCGCAAAGCCCACAGATAGCATTTATCGAGTCAGATGTGTTTTTTATCATATATGCCGCATTGCGCAGACGATAATTTTTTAGATATTCAAACGGCGACTGTCCTGTTATGTTCTTAAAACACCTCAGCACTTCGCTTTTGCTGACAAATGCCGCTGACGCCAGTTATAGGTAATGGAGAATAGTCTTAATAGGAAAGTGTATATCAATATAGTTTTTTATGTGGGTTCGGTATAGCTTTAGCTATGACTAAGATTTTAAGTACAACACCTAAATGACCTGTCCGTAATTATCCTAGCGAAGATAAGCCCCAAAGGCAGAGCTAGTATTATCAGCAGAGCAGACGCAAGCCATGACGCAGATGTTTCAAGGGACATGACGCCCAAATTATAGAAAGCCTTGTAAAGATATAATCCCGGAACCATTATGACTATGGACGGAACGGTGATGGATATTCTCGGATAGCCCACATACTTTTTCAGCAGCGAGGCGAGTATGCCTGCGGTGAATGCCCCCACAAACGCAGCAGCTGCCGGAGGAAATGAAACAAGGTCAACAAGTTCCAATCTCAGAGTGTTTGCAAGTGCACCTATAACTGCCGCAGAGGCTGCAAGCTTGACAGGGCTGTTGAACATAACGGAAAATCCGAAAACCCCGCAGAAACTTGCCGCAAGTCTGAACAGTATGAACTGCCATAAGGTAAGGTGCAGAGGCAAAAAGTCCATTGGCGTAAGGTGCAGGATAAGTGCCATTAACCACGCCGTCATTGTGGCTACAATTATAATGATGAGGGCGTAGGTCAGCCGCTCGATGCCTGAACGCATATCGAGCTTTGAAAGGTCTATGCCGCTTGTGATGAACGGAAAACCAGGTATAATAAAAAGCATTGCACATATGTAGCCTGCCTCATGCTGCATTTTTATATTGAAAAGTATTTTCGCAAGTTCAAACAGCCCTGCATATGATAGGCACGCCGCCGATACTGAGGCAACTATTCCAAGCACAAGGGTAAGGTGGTGCTTTGTGAATTTGCTCCGCACATAATTGCCAATGCCTGCACCGAAAAATGCACATATCATCTCGGTCAGTCCACCGCCAAGCAGGAATGTGAACGCTCCGCAGGCAAGTGCCGCCGCAAGGCCCAAAACAGGCGGCGAGTAAAGTCCGTGTATCTTTTCGATATCGTCAAGTTCATTGTGGACCTGTTCGCAAGTCAAACTATCGCAGCGGCTGACAAAATCGTTGATGAAAATTTCAAGACGTGTTAGCTTTGAATTGTTTACTCCCGTGTTAGTAAGGCAAAGAGACTGCGAAAAGCAAGCCTCGCCGTCAAAACAGGTGTAGTTTATGGACATAAGCCCGATATCTGCTGTGCAGGTCAGTCCCATACATTCCGACATGGTGTTCATGGAACTTCTCACACGCCACGCTCCCGTTCCGCAGGAGAGAAACATCATTCCCACCCTGCCTATAACAGAGGCTTTTTCTTTTAGGCTCGCCTTTGATACTGGCTCGTCCTTTTCGGCGTCTGTGAAATCGTGCCATGGGATATCCATGTGATTTTTCTTAACTATAGTTTGTGACATTCAGTATCACTTCCGTTTTTAAAGATCAAGGCTGTCTGAGCCTGCTTTTTTCATCATTTCCTCACGGCAGGCAAGCACAATGCCGTCTATCTCGCTGAGGTGCATGAGCATTTTCTTTTCAAACTGATGAACAGGCAGTAAAACGCCGATCTCATCAAATGATTTTCCAGCCTTTTCGCCTGTTTCTTGTCCGTAATAGACCATTGCAGTTGGGGCAGTCTGCTGTATCTTGTGGAAAGTATTCCATATAACATCATAGGTCTGAGCCTCGGAAAGTCCAAGCTTTACAGTGTCAGGCAGGGCGTAAAGTATAAGCACGCCACGTCTTTTGTCAACACGCTTTTCCTTAATGTTCATTCCGTCGGTATAGACCCTCATAAGGTCATATCCGTCTGCAAGATAAAGCTTTGAACGTGGTGCACAGCTGTGGTTTTTGTACACATCACGAAATTTTTCGAACTCATGCTTTGTGACAAGCTTTTTCTTTTCTTCAATGACATCGCCTTCAGGGGTCGTAAGGAGTTCAGGATTTTTTCCGGCTTTTCCGTGAAAACGCTTTGGTATAAGGTAAGCCTCTCTCAGCAGATCGAAAAGACTTCTTCCACAAAGCTCCAGCAGAAGTGCACTTATATCACCGTTCGTATATGCGGTCAAAAGCACCTGCACAAGATGTTTTGGGTCAGGATCGGTCTGCATATCGTCGTCACTAAGGTGATCGTAAAGCACGCTGCTGAGCCTTTCGCAAGCTCCTTCCGATGCCATTATCCTTGAAAAAAACTGTTCGACTTCATTTTCTTTTGGCAAAACTGTTGGCATATTATTATCTCCTTTCATATATGTCATATCTCAGCATTTGCAAACATATTACACTTTTTCAGTATCATTTTTTGTATCTCTGTAGCGGCGGCATTGAGTTTTTTGTCTGCATTTTCTGCAAGAACGATGCTCCTCTTTGGAAACTCTTCATCAGTTTTCAGAATATAAACATCGCCGCTTTGTGCCATTGGTTCAGGTATAAGACCTATGCCAAGGTTGCTTTTCACAAGCGGCATTATCTGATCGGCAGTTGCGACCTCTATATCCGGCTGAAAATCTATTCCATGCTGGAAAAAGAAATCGGAATAGAAATCATATGTCCTTGTGTTTCGGTTAAGTGATATTATAGGGTGGCTGCAAAGTTCCTCAAGAGTGAGCGTTCGCTTTGCAAGATCCTTTAGCTTTGTGCTGCATATGATAAGTTCACGGAACTCTCTGAGCTTATGAAAATTCAGCGAGCCCTCTGTGCTTATCGGCGTTGTTACCACAGCGAGGTTTGCAATGCCGCTTTTGAGAGCAGTCAGTGCCTGAGGGGTTGAATGGTTCAGCAGCTTTATTTTTATTCCCGGATATCTTTCATGGAACTCATTGAGAAGTGGCAGCATAACGCCGTGAAGTGCGGTCTCCGTCACACTTATGGTGACAGTTCCGCTTTGCAGGTCGTTGGCTTTTGAGATCTCATCTTCGCCCTCTGTAATAAGTTCCACCGCCTTTGAGATGTGCTCGTAAAGTATCTCTCCCTCAGGGGTAAGCGTGACGCCGTTTTTCATTCGATTGAAAAGCGTGCAGCCAAGTTCTCCTTCGAGTATTTTTATCACTCTTGTGATATTAGGCTGATTTGTGAGCAGCACTTTTGCCGTTCTTGAAAAGCTGCGGTTCTTTGCGGCATAATAAAATATCTTATAATATTCGTAATTTATATTCACTTTATCACTTTCTTGCTATATCAATATTTTATATCTTGCATATAAATTATATATTTGACTTATATATCTGAGATAATTATAATGGAAAAAGGAGAAAATTAAAGTGTATAAAAATATTTTTCTTGTTAATTTTTTATGAAGGAATATGATAAAATGATGTTACGATCAAGAAAACAAATGTCTGAAACCAATATGCTCATGATACTTCTGACCATATCAGGGGGCTTGCAGGACGCATATTCGTATTTTGTGCGAGGTGAAGTTTTTTCAAATGCACAGACGGGAAACATTGTGCTTATGAGCACATATGTCGCAAAAGGCAACTGGCACAGGGCGTTGCACTATCTTATACCTGTGCTGGCGTTTGCAATGGGGATTTTCATAGCCGAGCGTCTGCACGCACGTTTCAAGGACGTGGGATTTATACATTGGCGGCAGATAATAGTTTTCACGGAAATGGTGCTGCTTTGCATTGTGGGGTTTATACCGCTTGGCGGTTCATACGATTTTGTTGCGAATGCACTTTCATCATGTGCCTGTGCAATGCAGGTGCAATCGTTCAGGAAAGTAAATAGTTATCCATACGCAAGCACGATGTGCATAGGAAATATGAGAAGTGCAATGGAATCCATAAGTGCATACATGAGGATAGGGGACAAGTCGCTGCTTAGGAAATCGCTGCAATATTTTCTTACGATATTCGTATTTGCCTGCGGTGCAGGAATAGGCGGAGCATATTCATTATACATAGGCAATGAGTTTATATGGATATCTTGTGCATTGCTGCTTATATGCTTTGTGCTTATGTTTATAAAGAGTGAGAATGATATGATGAGGGAGGATATGTAGGGCACATTTCGATTAGTATTGTATTATAAAGGTCAAAAGCCGCAAGGTCAGACAGCCTTTTTGCTGGTTTGACTTTGCGGCTTTGATTTTGATATAATGAATAAAATAGTTGCAGACGAGGTAGACAGACACCTTGTAAATGTGGAGGAGCGTAGAATTATGATCGACAAAAAATATTATGAAAAAGCGGCAAGGTACGTTGGGACGAGGCTATGACAGATGTGATTTTTATTTTTATAGGGATAAATGATTTTGTGAGGGAAATTGAAAAATTTTTTCGCTGCCCCCTTGGACAAACCTGATTTTATGTAGTATAATTATATAAAAAACAGGAGGAAAAGCTATGTCAAACTTAACGATCAGATTTTATTCAAATTGCCTGCGGAGATATACCACGTTTAAAATGTACCTGCCATGTGACATAAGGCAGGACTGGGGGCAGACAGATACGAAATACTCGGAAAACAGCACCAAAACGCTTTTCTTGCTGCATGGTTTTACAGGTGACGCAGAAAGCTGGGTGCCTGAATATCTTTCGGACAAGTATAATTTTGCGGTAGTTATCCCCTCGGGCGAAAATTCTTTTTGGCTGGACGGACGCTCGACTGGTCATCAGTTCTGCAAATTCGTCGGCGAGGAGCTTGTGGACTATGTAAGACGAGTTTTCAGACTTGCGAAAGACGGCAGTGAAACATACATTATGGGTCTTTCAATGGGCGGATTTGGTGCGCTTCATACAGCATTTGCATATCCGGAAACCTTTGGCAAGGTTGCTGCATTATCTTCGGCTCTTATCGTACACGAAGTCGCAGGAATGTCAGAGGGGCAGGGCAACGATGTGGCGAATTATGAATATTACAGAGAATGTTTCGGCGAAACCTCTGAGGTGCTTAACAGCAGGAACAATCCCGAATTTCTTATAGACGAACTTCAGCGAGAGGGCAAAAATATCCCAGATATATTTATGTGCTGCGGTACAGAAGATTTCCTGCTTGAAAACAACCGTGATCTTCACCAATTTCTTGAAAGCAGAAACGTTTCTCACGAGTATTTTGAAAGCAAAGGCAACCACGATATGATGTTTTGGAGTGAGTATGCTGAAAAGGCGGTCAAGTGGATGTTTGAGGAGAAGTAAGAGCGGTGATGTCTTTGCGGTTTCTTATGTGATAATATGAAACACAAGAAACCTCATACAAACTGCACAATATAAAAATACCCTTTGAGAAAGGGATTTCTCCTATCTCAAAGGGCAGGTTGGGAAACTGGAATCTGTCGTATTAGAGATACCAAACCAATCCATTTTCTGTTGCCTGAATCATTGCCCCCTTCGGTACCTTTCGCAATATGATTAAAACATCCATATAATCGGGTGCTGGAGAAATTAGTCCCATAAACGAAGGAACTACACATATTGTCATCAACCACTTCATTGAAATCGGGCAGACCACGAAAACAGCAAGAAAGATTATCCCCGGAATCAAAGGTGCCAATGACATCATTATATATCGTCCTCTGCTAAGTGCTGCTGAGGATGCAGCATATGCTCTCAACTGTTTTAGAGATACTCCTATATAAACTTTTGCCCCCTTTGGATAACTTATAGCATGAAGAAATTCATGTAACGGCATCGCAACAAAAAAGCCAATAATAAATGACAGCGGCATAAGCCATAAATTAAATATAAATTCATCTGATTGCGCCTTTTTTGTAAAAATTGCAACAAAGCATACAATACAAGGGATAATCATGTATGGAATTGATGCTTTAATTATGTCATCTGGTCTGTCAATTAGAACTGCATTTTCAGGAATGCTTTTTTCTTCAATCTCTCTGTCCCACGGCTGCTTACCGTCCCAAACGTTTTCCCAGTTTTTATTGCCATCCCATATTATCTGCGCCATTTTAATATCCTCCACAAATTCCGATTTGTATTTCCATTCATTTTAGAAAATGGGCAATCCCGATTGGAATTGCCCATTAATTCTAATAATTATCTTACTATGTTTACTCCAACGTCTTCATCGTAGGGAATTCTTCGACTGGGCTTTCATGTCCCTTCAAATCTTTGCAAATGCTGATATATTGCTGTTTTTGAAGAAAGTTAGAGCGGCATATGTTATCATAGGCTGGCACCTTATAGGGATAGTTGGTGCGTGTTTGGTGCGAGATGATAAAATAAAAAGCGAGACATAATTTGCTTTTAACTATACTAACTACTAAGAGCGGTACTTCTCTGTGTAACTACACTTTCAATGTACTGCATCCAATCTGGAGCCTCAAGATTATCACGTTCAGTTTCGCATTGAAGTATTAGGTCTCTCAGATGTTCAGGGCATGCTTGTTTACTTTCAAACATTGAAACAAAATGTCTACGAAACTGTTCCAAAGAAAGAGGAACAATATCCAGCCTCTGTTTTTCGTCATTTTTGGTATACCATATTCCATGTCGAAATGTTTCAACCGTATTGGTATCAATTCTTATAGCAAGAAAAAGTCCATATACCGGCTTGTCATATTTCAATACTGCATCTGATACATGACGACGAACAGGTTCACCTTCCATTGCCTCCTGTCTAGACGATGTAGACATTGTAACTTCTGTAAGTATCATGAATTTATCAAATTCGCAATAAAGATCACCTTTTCCTCCTCCTGCTGCTGTTACGGGCAAAAAATCCGAATCAAGTTTGAACCCACGGACTTCATACGGTTTATTTATCATGTGATCTATCGCAAGTGCAGCTCTCCAAAGTGTCCACTCAAAATATGCAGGAGTTTCGTCTTTCGGTATTTCAATAGCGTTATCTTCATCGTAGACGAGCTTTCCACCACCTTTTATCAATAGCGACATATAGTCGGCTATTTCTTTCCACTGGTTACGCTGATCGTTAGCGTACTGTATTTCGTTTGTTTTGGCAAGTGTATCTTCCAAACGCTGTCTTGCAATATTGATCTCGGCAGAAGTGTTAAGCGAAAGATCAGAAATATCGTATACAATATGCCGTTTCTTCATCTGCTTTTTGAGATCTTCAAGTAGAGTTTTAGCTACATCGATGTTATCCGTCGGCAGTGGAGCACCAGAACAAAGCTTTTTATATGCTTCCATAAGCGGTTCTGATGTTGCTGTACTTTTAGCGAGTTTCTCTGCAAGCAGGTGTTTCGCAGGTATAATCATAATACCTCTGCCCTTACGCTGAAACATACCTGAAATACGCAGATAGCGCATATTCATATCACAGTAATCAGTGAAATTGTCGGATTTCTTATCGTAATACTTGCCGCGCTCTTTGATTTCGTTTTTATCAAAAGTACGCTTTGCAGGTGCTTTCGCTCTGCGCTGTCTGAGATCAAGAATGTGATCAACAACCTCTGAGAGATCATAGCTCGGATTAGTGGTATGTCCCCACAGGGCAAACTCAATACGGCTCATTTCTGTAGAGCCAGTCCGCTTCTCCAATTCCAGCATGATAGCAAGCATCCAGCGGAGCGGAGAGAAGTATGTTGTTTTATCAGGCATTTCAAACTGCTCAACGCTCATTGCTCTGAGAAAACATTCCTGAACCGCAGGAAAAGTATCAGCTTTCAGAAATGTTCTGCCGAACGGAGTTATCTCATCCATAGCTCCGAGATCGTCCTGATTGCCGTCCTTTTTGCCGACTTGTGGATAGATATAGCCGTTCTTCGCAAACATCAAACGCCATTTACGGGCATGACTGCCTGATTCGTCCTTGCCGCTTTCATTTTGAATAATGCCCTCTTTATTCAGCAGATTCATAAAGCCGATTTCATTATCTCTACCGTGTAGTTTGCCGACAAAGGCAGATTTGGCATATACTGCAAGACCTTCCTGTATTCTGTTAGGATTTCTCAGACCTGTATTACCAACGAGCCAAATCTTTATGTTTTCTTCCATAACTTATTCTCCTATCAATACCCTACAAATAGGTATTCCTGAACAGAGTTTCTATGTGTTTTTGCATCAGCCTGATTGCCGAACGCATATTTATAGTCTACGGGAACCACTTCGACGTGTTCTTTGTATTTCTTCATCAAAGCTACCATATCCTCTTGTGTAGGCAGGCTGTTTGAAGAATATGATACTATAAGGATACTGTCGGCGAATTTGATGAACAGTTTATCAAAAGCATTGTATGCACCGTCTTTTGTTGAGAAAGGTGTAGGATATGATTTGAATTTCTTTGTTTTTGTATGCTCTTGTATCTCTACGCCTTTCCAGTCACGGGCAAGTCCTTCAATAAAATGGTATCTGCGTACATATTCATTATCCGACAGTGGTGAATAGTATGGGGGATCTATATAAACAAGATCGGGATTGATACCTGTCAAAGCCATAGCATCACCGTTTACGGACTTGTTAGCTTTATTATTATCAAAGACAGCATTATTAACAGCTTCTACTGCTTCAAGAAACTGCTGAGAAAGTGATTTCTGCAAGTCTTTTCGACCGTCATCATATCTATGCCCCGTATATGTAAATATGCCGCGAGGTCTTTTCTTTGTGCAGGCACGAATAAGAGCTGTCATTGCGATAGCTTTCTTATACTGATCTTCTATCGCTGCTATGTTTGTGCGAAGTATATCAATCAGTTCGTTTTCCTCATCTGTATAATACAAATCCTTAAATGTATTCGATACGAAATGATCTACATCACATTGCTGTATCAAGAGCTTTTCAGCTTCTTCCATCGGAAGTGTAACAGTATTATTTTCAACCATAGCTTTCGTAAACGTTGCCGACATAGCCATATAATCATTGCTGATTACTGTTTTGCCGTGAGATTTGAACATATATCCAACAATTCCAGAACCGGAAAAAAGATCGACAGCCGTATCAAACTCAAAGCGTGAAGCTACATTCCATATCTCACCGAGCAGCTTTCTCTTAGAACCCATAAATCTCGTCGGAGGATATAACGATACCTGATCGGATAGAGGTTCACCTTTAGGAGCCTTTTTCTTTTCAGGCGGTATTGTAACAATTACATCTTCACCCTTTCGGGTATCACCATGACAGGAGATATGTCTCTTAGTTTGGATAACCTCTATCTTATACTGCTCATAAAGCTGATGAACAAGAGGATGATTGGAATTAGTGAGTATCACATAACAACCACGTTCATGAAGTGTACCGATCATCTTTGCCAGCTCAATATGATCGTCCTCATAAAACTGTTCTTTGGTATATCTCTTAAAATCTGAGTTTTCGGATATGGGAAGATATGGTGGATCCAAAAATACAAAATCTCCTGGCTGAGCATAGTGTTCAAGTACAAGGGTGTAATCACCGCAAAGAATATCTGCCTTTCTCAGTGCTTCAGAAGCAAGACTAAGTGCGTCAATATCGCATATTTTTGGATTCTTATACTTTCCAAACGGAGTATTGAACTGTCCATTTCTGTTTACACGGTATAAGCCATTAAAACAAGTTTTATTCAGATATATTGTTCTGGCAGCGGCTTCGGCTTTCGGCAGTGTCTGCCAATTGAGAGAACGAACCTCATAGAACATCTCACTTGTATTTTCATATTTCTGCAAGCACTCGATAACATCATCAACATGATGTGCAACCTGAAGATACATATTTATCAGTTCAGGATTGCTGTCGGCTATGATAGCATTATCAGGCTTCAAAGAAAAGAATAAAGCTCCGCCGCCAAAAAAAGGCTCTATATATCTGCCGTATGTTTTCGGAACTCTCGGCATAAGCTCGCCAAGCATCTGCGTCTTACCGCCAGCCCATTTCAAAATAGGCTTTGCAGCAGGAGCTTTCATTGTTTTAACGCTCATCACTCTGCATCCTTTCGACAGCCGTTTCTGGCACCATTTCCATAATATCTCCTATATCGCATTGCAGAGCATTGCATATCTTTACAAGCACACTTGTTGTAATATTATCATTCTTACCGAGCTTTGCCATAGAAGCATGACTAATGCCTGCCGCTAAACAAAGATCTTTTTTTTTCATATCTTTATCTATCAGTATTTTCCACAGCTTTTTATAACTGACTGCCATGAGCTTTTTCTCCAATTCTAAATTTATATTATCGTGTTGCAGAATAAAAATCTGCAAACGCTGAACTGTATTTATTGTATCATATATAAAACATTTTTTCAAGTATCATATGTTGATTAAAAATAAAATTTTACAGTAATAAAGTGTATAGATTTCACTTTCTATAGTCAAATTTGTGATTGAACGTTTGTGCATTGCAAACATCATTATGGACACTATGAAAAATTTTCTCCGTGGAAAGCAATCTCGTTTGCACGAAAAATTATCAAAAAAAATCACAGCCCCTTCCCAAGCTGTGATTCCTTTTCAACTCAATACTCCTCCGCCAACAGCAGCGTAATATGA